>NZ_JBEOZN010000060.1:0-57303 GCF_040298085.1 Streptosporangium sp. NPDC001681
TACACGCCGGTCCGGGTGCCGCCCAGCGACGACGGCGGGATCCCGGCCCGCTCCACCGCCTCCCAGGTCACCTCCAGCGCCAGCCGCTGCTGCGGATCCATCGCCAGCGCCTCACGCGGCGAGATCCCGAAGAAGTCGCTGTCGAACCCGGCCGCATCGGCCAGGAATCCGCCTTGCTGCGGCAGCGTTGACAACGCGTCGAGATCCCAGCCACGGTCGACCGGGAACGCGGAGATCGCGTCGGCACCGGAGTCCATGAGACGCCAGAGCGCGGCCGGCGAGTCCACTCCTCCCGGCAGACGGCATGCCATTCCCACGATCACCACGGGATCGTCGTCGCCGGCTACCGGCTCTTGGTTCACCCGGACCGGCTCCGATCCGTCGGCAAGAGAGTCCAGGTAGGACGTCAACACCGCCGGAGTCGGATGGTTGTAGATCACCGTGGTGGACAGCGAGAGCCCGGTCGCGGCGACGAGTCTCGCCCGCAGGTCGGCCGCGGTGACCGAGTCGATGCCGAGTTCTTTGAACGTGGCAGTGGGGTCGAGGTCGGTGTGGCCGAGCACGGCGCCGATCTCGGCGGCGACGATTCCGGCCATGTTCACCGCGGCCGGCCGCTCGGCCTTCTCCGGCTCATCAAGCCAGTACCGCCGGCGCTGGAAGACATAGCCCGGCAACCGAACGCGGCGCCCGGCATCGAACACCGCGTGCCAGTCCACGGTGACGCCGTGGGTGTACGCGGTCGCCAAGGACAACAGGAACCTGTCGAGTCCTCCGTCGTCGCGGCGCAGTGTGCCCACCACCGAGACATCACCCTCTATCGAGGGCGTCAGCACCGGATGCGGGCTCATCTCCAGGAAGACCTCGTGCCCGGCGGCTTTCAGCGCATCCGTCGCCGCCTCGAACTCAACGGTCTGGCGCAGGTTGCGCACCCAGTAGTCGCCGTCCAGCACTTCGCTGCCGTCCACCGTGGACTGGATGGGAATCCGAGGTTCCTGTGGTCGTATCGGGGCGAGCAGCTCGGCCAGTTCCGCCATGACAGGTTCGACCTGTGCCGTGTGGGAGGCGTAGTCGACACCGATCAGCTTGATCCTGACACCGGCTTGGGTAAGTTCGTCGACGAGTTGCCGCATCGGACCAGGTTCACCTGCCACGACGACGGATTTGGGGCCGTTGACCGCCGCGACCGAGATTACCGGCGGGAGCAACGGTCGCAGCTCGTCGAGGGACATCGCGACCGATGCCATCCTCCCGCGACCGGCAAGCCCCGCACCGATGACCTTGCTGCGCATGGCGACGACACGCGCACCATCCTCTATGGACAACACGCCGGCCACATTCGCTGCGGCGATCTCGCCCTGGGAGTGACCGACGAGCGCTGCGGGCTCGACACCGTAGGAACGCCAGAGCGCGGCGGCGGAGACCATGAACGCCCAGAGCACCGGCTGCACGACGTCCACTCGGGCGAGCGCGGCTTCGTCGTCGAGCACGCTGAACGGATCCCAGGTCACAAACGATCTCAACGCCTCCGCGCAGGCGGTGTACTGCTCGCGGAAGACCGGTGACGTGTCAAGGAGTTCGGTCCCCATACCGACCCACTGCGTCCCTTGCCCAGGGAACACGAAGACCGGTTTCACCTCGGCACGGGCCTTGGCGCTGACCACGTTCGGTCCGGTAAGGGTGTCGAGAGCCCCCAGAAACTCGGTCCGGCTGGTCGCGCTGATCACCGTCCGGTGCGGGAACACGGTGCGGGTCGTCGCCAACGAGAAGCCGACGTCCGCGGGACTCAGGTCGGGACGGGCCAGAAGCTCCGCGTGCAGGGCGCGGGCTTGGTCGCGGACCGCGCCCGCCGTCTTGCCCGACATCGGCCACAACAGCGGTGCCTCGACGGGGTTCTCCGGTGCGTCGGCCCCGCGCCCGGTCGACGAAAGCACGACGTGACAGTTGGTCCCGCCGACTCCGAACGACGAGACACCCGCCACCGCACCGTCTGGCAGCGGGGTGTTCTCCTGGACGACCTGGAGGCGCCAGGCGTCGAAGTCGATCTCGGGGTTGGGTTCGGCGAAGTTCAGGCTGGGCGGAACCATCCGGTGCCGCAGCGAAAGCACGGCCTTCAGGAAACCTGCCAGCCCGGCCGCGCCTTCCAGATGGCCGATGTTCGTCTTGACCGACCCGACCAGCAACGGCGAGTCCCGGCCCGGGGCGAAGACCGCGCCGAGCGCCGCCGCCTCGATCCGGTCGCCGACCGCCGTGCCGGTCCCGTGCAATTCCACGTAGTGCAGATCGCTCGGCGCCACCCCGGCCCGGCGACAAGTGGCCCGAATCACCGCCTGCTGCGCCTCACCGCGCGGCACCGCGAGCGAGTCACCGCCGCCGTCGTTGTTCAGCGCGGTCCCCCGTATGACGGCGTACGCGTCGTCGCCGTCCTCCCACCGTTTGAGCACGACACAGACGCCGCCCTCACCGCGCACGTAACCGTTGGCGCGAGCGTCGAAGGTGAAGCATCGCCCGTCGGCGGACAGCCCACCGAACTCCTCGACGATATTGGTGCTCTCCTCGGCCATGATGAGGTTCACGCCGCCGACCAGGGCGATCTCGCTCTCGCCGCTCCGCAGACTTTCGCACGCCAGGTGCAAGGCGGCCAATGACGAGGACTGCCCGGTGTCGACGGTCAGACTCGGCCCGTTGACACCCAGGAAGTACGAGAGGCGGTTGGCAATGATCCCGCGGCCGATTCCAGTCAGCGAGTGGTGGCCGATGCGCCCGGCGCGATGGCTCAGATACGCATAGTCGTCGGCCATCGCACCGACAAAAACGCCGGTCGGCGTCCCTTTGAGGACGCCTGGAATGATTCCGGCGTCTTCCAGCGCCGCCCAGCCGAGTTCGAGCATGATCCGCTGCTGCGGATCGGTGTACCGGGCCTCTCGTGGGGAGAGTCCGAAGAAGGCCGCGTCAAAAGCCGCCTTGTCCGCTAACCGTCCCGCCCACCTCGGCCCACCGTCACCGGTCCGTTCGGTGACCGCGTCGACCCCACCGGTCAACAGCTCCCAGAACGCCGCTGGACCATCGGCCTGAGGCAACCGACAAGCAAGACCCACAACAGCTATATCCGCCGAAGTCGCCAGTTTGCTCATGGGGTTGTCTCCAAGGGGCTGGCCTCAGTTTGTGATCCACTTTCCCCGGGATTGTAAGGACGGTGTATCTAGGGCAATGCCTAGTTCTCATTCGGTCCTGAATACCGACCCGAGTTCAACAGATAATTGCTCTGTTGGGGTCATGATGGGCTCGTTTGCGCAGCTCGGCGCGTGAGGGCCTATCGGGACGGGCGAATTCTCCTGGGGGCACGCTTCGGCTGGAAATGCTGCGTCGACCTGGGTTTTCCCTGTATGGCCCAGTGCCGCGTTCGTCTTTGGCCGGATAGATTCGCAGTAGTGGGTGCCGAGTCAGCCGCTCGAATGTGACTTGCCGTGCCGAAGTTCCTTCTCACCCGCTCTTTGGGATTACTCGTCGCCAGCCGGGACCGCTCGATCAGGCCCCTCTCCATGATCAGAAGATACGCCAAGGGCGCCACCCGAAAATGGGAGCGACGGCGACGAAGCAGGGCGACCCGGCGTGGCGGAGGGACGACAGCGACGGGAACCACAGTCGGCCGGCCGCCCGGTGGCGGACATCCGGATCCGTCAAGATCGACGCCGTCCGCCGTTGACAGGCATACCAACCAAGCGCATGATTGGCACTTCTAAATAGAACATGTTTCAACAGCAGGTACCGGGCGCGAGGTGCCGGCAAGGCCGTTTCTCATGCGAAGGGTCTTCGAATGCCTGCTCACAGTTCCCATCCGACCCGCCGGCAGGTGCTGCGCGGTGCCGCCGCCGGCGCCGGGATCGCGTTCGGCTCAAAGATAATCGGCAGTGTCGCCGCCCATGCGGATATCGCTGACGCGCCGGAGTATGACGTCGTGGTGGTCGGGGCCGGGGCGGCCGGGATGACTGCTGCGCTGGTGGCGGCAGAGCGAGGGCTGAACACGCTCGTGGTCGAGAAGGCGGCCAAATTCGGCGGCTCGGCGGCCCGGTCGGGTGCGGGGATCTGGATACCGAACAACCAGGTCATTCTCGCCGCGGGGGTACCGGACACCCCGGCCAAAGCCGCCGCCTATCTCGCGGCGGTCGTCGGGAGCGAGGTGCCCGCGGGCCGACAGGCGGCGTTTCTCGACAACGGCCCCGCCATGATCTCTTTCGTGATGCAGAACAGCCCGTTGCGCTTCCGCTACATGGAGGGCTACTCCGACTACTATCCCGAACGGACCGGCGGCCTGCCGAACGGCCGATCCATCGAGCCGGACATGTTCGACGGGAATCTCCTCGGCCCGGAACTGGCCAACCTGAACCCTGCCTACATCCCGGTTCCGAACGGCCAGGTGGTCTTCAGCGCCGACTACAAGTGGCTCAACCTCGCCTTGGTCAACGCCAAGGGCGCCGCCATCGCGCTCGAAACCTACAGTCGCTGGATCAAGGCCACCGCACAGGGCAAAAAACCGCTCACCATGGGCCAATCGCTGGCCGGAGCGCTGCGGGCCGGACTGCTGCAGGCCGGTGTGCCGGTCTGGCTGAACACCCCGCTCGTCGATCTACGCGTCGACGCGGGCCGGGTCACCGGCGTGCTGGTGACCCGCAACGGCACGCAGACCCTGCTCAAGGCCAAGTACGGGGTCGTGGTCGCCTCGGGCGGCTTCGAGCACAACGCCGGCATGCGCAACCGATATCAGCAGCAGCCCATCGGCACCGATTGGACCATCGGTGCCGCCTCCAACACCGGCGACGGCATCTTGGCCGGCCTCGCGACCGGCGCCGAGGTCGCGCTGATGGACGACTCCTGGTGGGGGCCGGTGATCCCGCTGCCCGGCGAACCGTACTTCTGTCTGGCCGAGCGCACCCTTCCGGGCAGCATCATCGTCAACCAGCAAGGCATGCGCTTCGTGAACGAAGCCGCGCCCTACAGCGACGTGGTCCATGTCATGTACCAGAAGAACGCCACGGCGCCGGACATCCCCTCCTGGATGATCATCGATCAGAGCTACCGCAACCGCTACCTTTTCAAGGATCTCGCGCCGACCCTGCCGTTCCCGGACGCGTGGTACGGCAACGGTGCCCTCGTCAGGTCGAGCACGATCGCGGGTCTGGCGGCCAAGATGGGCGTCCCCGCCAATGCTCTGCAGGGCACGATCAGCCGCTTCAACGGCTTCGCCGCAACCGGCAGGGACCTCGATTTCAAGCGTGGCAACAGTGCCTACGATCACTACTACACCGACCCGGCGGTCATTCCCAACTCCTGTCTCGCCCCGCTGTGGCTTCCGCCGTTCTATGCCTTCAAGATCGTCCCCGGTGATCTCGGCACGAAGGGCGGAATGGTCACTGACGACAAGGCCCGGGTGCTCTCTCCGTCCGCTGCGGTCATCCCCGGCCTCTATGCGGCCGGCAATGCCAGCGCCGCCGTCATGGGCCACAGTTACGCCGGCGCCGGTTCCACCATCGGCCCCGCCATGACGTTCGGCTACGTCGCCGCCAACCACATCGCGGACAACCGCTGAGCAAGGACGGTCACGCGGCGATCCGGGGTTCCTATGTGCAGGCGGCCGGAAAAGGCGCGGAGGTCGGCCTCGGCCTACCAGCCTGCCGCCGGTGACGTGGTCCACGTTCACGCCGTGCCCCACCCCCGGCGAGTGCCACTCGAACCGGGACAGCACGCGCCCCGGTTCCTGCCCGACGTCCACCTGGGCACCCTCGCGCGACGGCTATTCCGGACAGGTCACGAAAAGCGGTGCTACCCGTCGCGCGTCACCCGGTAGCTCAGCTGCGGACTCACCCGGTGCAGCGCGTTGAGCAGCCTGATCTTGCCCACATAGACGTGGTCGCGATTTCGGTCGATGGCGCGGGCGATGGCCCGGGCGGCGTCCTGCGGGCTGATCTTTCCCCTGCCGCGGCCCGCGGTCATGTCGGTGTCGATGAGCGGCAGCATCGCCTCGGTGACCGCCACTCCCGACGCCGCGGCCTGTTCCTGGTAGCGCAGGCTCCGGGTGAAGGTGCGCAGGCCCGATTTCGTCGCACAGTACACCGCGGCACCGCGCTTGGGCGCGATGGCCAGCCCCGAGGTCACGTTGACGATCCGAGAGCCTGGCCGGGCCCGTAGCAACGGCAGGCAGTGTGCCGTCAACCGCAAGGGTCCGGTCAGGTTGATCGCGATCTCCCGGCTGATGCGATCGCACCCCTGGTCCGGTGTCAGGTCTCCGAGTTCGTAGACGTCCTGGACAGCGGCATTGTTGACCAGCAGCGACAGCTCGCCCAGGCGGGTCGCCGCCTCGGCGAGAAGACGCAGTTGCGTCACATCGGCGAGATCGCACGGGACTGCCGTGACCTGCGGCAGGGCGGCAGCGACACGGGCCAGAGCATCGGCGTCCCGACCGCACAGCAGCAGCCGATATCCGCGCCGTGCCAGCTCGTGCGCCAGTGCGGCACCCACTCCGCGCGACCCTCCTGTGATCAACGCCAGGGGCATGACACGCTCCTCTCACCCTGATTCGTTACGTCTGTGTATCGTAACGTATCTAGGTGAGAAGATAAGCCCATGCGTGACATCGACCGGCCGCGCGGCGGCAGACCCCTCGACAGTGACGCCTCTCAGCGCATCCTGCGGGCCACGCTCGAAATCGTCGCGGAGAACGGGCTGGGCAGGACGACCATCGAGGCCATCGCGCGCCGCGCGGGCGTGGGCCGCCCCACCGTGTACCGACGCTGGCCCGACATCGCCCCGCTGATCTCCGACGCGGTGGACATGGCCTTCGCCCAGGTGAGCGAGACCACCGAGGAGACCGACGACGTCGCCGCCGCCCTGGAAACCCTGCTCCACAAAAAGATCACCGTGCTGACGACCACCCTCGCCGGAGAGTTGATCAGACAGCTCGCACCGCATTTCGCGGCCGACGACGCCCTGGGAAAGGCCCTGTCGCAGGCTCATCAGCACCAGCAGGCATCCTTGGCCCCCATCATGGAAAGGGCCCAGCGAGAAGATCGGCTGAACCTCCCGAGCGTCGCGCTGGCCACCGAGGCCGTGCTGGGCATCATCTACCTGCGCCTGCTGACCGCGCTGCCCCCGCTCCACCCCGAACAGGCAGCGGAGCTGGCCGCGCTGGCCATAAGCCCGCGTTCAGAGTCGACGCCAACATAGATCACGCAGGCCCGGGTCACGGCCGTCACCCATCCCGCACCACAACCTCGAAGCACCTGCGGTGGATGGCATGCTGAAAGTGTGATCGAATCTGACATCCGCCTGCATATCGCCCCCGAGTTGCTCCTGTTCCTGCCCGCGCGCCGGCGAGGCGAGTGGCAGCGGGTGGCGCCCGACGGGACATCGACGCTGGGGCATGTCGTGGAGTCACTTGGCATTCCGCTACCGGAGGTGGGGCCCTTGACCGTCGAAGGCGCGGAGGTCGGCCCGTCCTACCAGCCCGCCGCCGGTGACGTGGTCCACGTTCACGCCGTGCCCCGCCCCCAGCGAGTGCCGCTCGAACCGGGACAGCAGGCGCCCCGGTTCCTGCTCGACGTCCACCTGGGCACCCTCGCGCGACGGCTCCGGCTGCTGGGCGTGGACGCGACCTACCACAACGACATGGACGACCCCTCCCTGGTCGTCGAGGCGAACCGGGAACGCCGCGTGCTGCTGACCCAGGACCACGGCCTGCTCTGCCGCCGGGCGCTCTGGCTCGGCGCCTACGTACGAGGCAACAAGGCGAACGACCAGCTCCGTGACCTGCTGGAGCGATTCGCGCCACCGCTGCGGCCGTGGACCCGCTGCACGGCCTGCAACGGGGAGTTGATCCCCGTTGAGAAACACGAGATCGATCGCCTGCTGGAGCCCGGGACCAAGCGTTCCTACGACGTCTACGGCCGATGCTCGGAATGCGGCCAGGTCTACTGGCGCGGCGCGCACAGCGAGCGCCTGGAAGAGATCATACGATCGGCCATGCGCACGGCCGACCTGGGTCCGGAGAACGGCTGAGCACGGAGCACTGAGACAGAGAACCATGGCGCAGCGTCCGGAGTCGATCTACCCGTCACTCCTCGATGTGGATGGCCAGCGCCGGGCAGACCACCGCGGCGTGCCGGACGTCGGCGGCCTGTTCCGCCGGCGGGTCCGGGTTGAGCAGCACGACGATGCCGTCCTCGTCACGCTGGTCGAACACGTCCGCGGCGGCGACCACGCACTGTCCGGAAGCGACACACTTGTCCTGGTCGATGGTCACCTTCATGAGATCCTCCTGTCGTTTGTCTGCCCTGCGGGGGAAGGTCACCAGGTCACGGGGAGTTCGTAGACTCCGTAGACGGACCCGTCGTGCTTGAACGGGATCTGGTCCAGATCCGCGGCCGGCCGCAGGGTGGGGATGCGCCGGTAGAGGGTGCTGTAGACGATCTGCAGTTCCAGCCGGGCCAGCGACTGGCCCAGGCACTGGTGCACTCCGAAGCCGAAGGCCATGTGGCGGCGGGCGTCGCGCTGGATGTCCAGCCGGTCGGGGTCGGGGAACGCCTCGGGGTCACGGTTGCCGATGTCGTTGGCCAAGATCAGCCCGTCGCCGGCGCGGATGAGCCGCCCGGCGATCTCGATGTCCTCCAGCGCCACCCGGCGCCGCCCGTTGTGCGTGATGTGCAGGTAGCGCAGCAGTTCCTCCACCGCCGAGGCGACCAGCCTCTCATCGCCTGAGTCGCGGAGGAGGGCCAGTTGGTCGGGGTGTTCCAGCAGGGCGAGCGTGCCGAGCGCGATCATGTTCGCGGTGGTCTCGTGCCCGGCGATCAGCAGCAGCACCCCCATCCGGGCCGCTTCCTGCCGGGACAGTTCCCCGGCCCTGATCCGCTCGGTCAGCCCGGACAGCATGTCGTCACCGGGGTTGGTGAGCTTCTCGCCCAACAGGTCGTTCAGGTAGCCGGCCAGCCGGCCGAGGGCGGCCGACCGCTGCTCGGGCGTCGCGTCCCGCTTGATGACGGTCTTGCTGTTGTCCTGGAAGAAGTCGTGGTCGGCGTACGGCACACCGAGCAACTCGCAGATCACCAGTGAGGGCACCGGCAGGGCGAACGCCTCGACCAGGTCGACCGGTTTCGGGCCGGCGAGCATGTCGTCGATCAGGTCATCAGCGATCTTCTGCACGGCCGGCCGCAGCGCGGCCACCCGCCTGATGGCGAACGGCGCCGTCACCATCCGCCGCAGCCGAGCATGTTCGGGATCGTCCATCAGGATGAAGCTGACCTTCGACGAATCGTTGACGGGGGCCGAGCTCGGGTAGCCGGGCCGGGTGACGTCGGCGCTGACTCTCGGGTCGGCCAGCAGTGCCCGTTGCTCGGCGTAACGGGTCACCAGCCACGGGGTGCTGCCGTCCCACAGACGGACCTTGGCGAGCGGTCCCTCCTGCTGCTTGGCCCGCAGGGTCGGGGGCGGGTCGAACGGGCAGCCCGCCGCCCGGGCCATCGGGTACTCCGGAATCTCCGCGGGGTGCTCACTCGCCGGATTCAACGTACTGGTCATTGATTCCTCCAATGGAACCCGTACCGCGACATGTTCGCGGCAGGCGTTGATGAGCACTTCCCCTCCTGAAGGGGCAGTGGTCGTCGCCGAGAGCGGTGTCGGACCGGCGTCTCTCGGCTGTCATCGCAGGGCTGATCGAGCACCTCCGGTGCGACCGGCACGCACTGGCCGGCACCGCGGCATTCGACCTCGTCCACAGTGACTTTCATGGTCAGCTCCTCCTTTGCCCGCGATTCACCGAGGCGCGAAGGCTCTCGTCATGGGCAGGGCGTGACCGGTGCCAGCCACAGCCCGACGAGCGCGTCGATCAACCCGGTCGCGGCGTCGTGCCAGCTGGACCGGGGGGTGGGGGTGCCCTCCGCGAGAGCGCGCTCACGCTCGGCGTACATGTGCACCATCAGCTGACGGGCCATGTCACCGCGCTCGGCACGCACCTCGGCCGGCAGTTCGGGAAGGCAGCGGTTCAGCCCGTCGAGGACCTGGTGCAGCGACGGCGAGGTGAGAAACTCGTCGACCATGATTTCGCGGAATGCGGGGTCGGTCATCACCTGGGCACCGAACCGGGCATACCACGTGAGGTCCCCCAAGGCGGCCAGATGCTCGGCGCTCGGGCGCACCAGGCAGGCCACCCAGTCCCGCACGTTCGAGCTGTCGCCCATCTCGGCCAGCATCCGCACGCGTACCCGCTCGATCTGCTCGGCGTGTTTGCGCACGACGGCGCGGACCAGATCGGCCTTGGTCCCGAAGTGATAGCCGACCGCGGCGTTGTTTCCCTGCCCCGCGGCCTCGCTGACCTGGCGGTTGGAGACGGCGAACACCCCGTGCTCGGCGAACAGCCGCTCCGCCGCCACCAGGATCGACTCCCGCGTCGCATCGGCCCGCTCGGCCCTGGCGGTCCTGCCGGCCATGGTCACCATCGCACCGGAACCTCACGCAACCCGCCGACGACGAGTCCCTCGACCTTGTGCAGCTCTTCCACCGGAACGGCGAGTTCCAGGGAGGGAAGCCGGCGCAGCAGCACCTCGAGCACGACCTGCAACTCGGTGCGGGCCAATGCCTGCCCCAGGCACGAGTGCGCGCCGACACCGAAGGCCAGATGGGGGTTCGGGCTGCGGCCGAGGTTCATCTCGTCGGCACCCTCGAAGGCACTCTCGTCGCGGTTGGCCGCGGCCATGCTGCACACCACGGTCGTCCCAGGCGGTAGCAGGGTCCCGGCGACCTCGAGCTCCTCGCCGAGATAGCGCGGCATGCCGAATCCCGGGTTGGCGTCGAACCGCAGCGCCTCCTCCACCGCGGAGCGCACCAGCGACCGATCCGCCAGGAGCCGCTCCCAGCGCCGCCGGTCGGCCAGCAGCATCGCCACCATCTTGCCGATCATGTTCGCGGTGGTCTCGTGTCCGGCGACCAGCAGACCCTGGCCGGTGGCCACCAGTGTCGCGTCGGACAGCCGCTCGCCGTCGGCGTCGGCGCCGGTGACGAGCTCGCTGAGCAGGTCCTCACCCGGTTCCGCGCGCTTGGCGGCGATGTGGGCGGCCATGTACGTGACGAACTCGGCCTGTGCCGCGTCGATCTCCGCCTGCGTGTACCGGGTCAGGTTGAGCAACGTGTCGGACCAGTACGCGAACCTGTCCCGGTTCGAGTCCGGAACCCCGAGCAGGTCGCAGATCACCCACACCGGCAACGGGAAGCCCAGGCTCGCCTTGAGGTCCGCCGGCCGGCCCCGCTCCAGCATGTCGTCGACGAGCCGCTCGGCCATCGCCTCCATCCCCGGTCGCAGCGCGGTCATGCGCTTGACGGTGAACCATTTGCCGATCATCCGCCGCCACCGCTTATGCCCGTCACCGGCTTGCGGTATCGACATCGACATCTCATTGTCGAACAGCCCGCCCGACTCGTTGGCCGAGATCCGGGCCGCGTCGTCCGCGTGCGTCGGCCGGGTGAACCGCGGGTCGGACAGCACCCGCCTGACGTCCTCATAGCGCGTGACCAGTGACGCCTCGTCCCCGCTGGGCAGCGTCACCCGCGCTACCGGACACCCCTGCCGCAGTCGCGCCCATTCGGCCGGCGGCTCCAAAGCCGCCTCGCCGGGAATCGGATAGCTCAGCTTCGGCCCACCGTCACCCTGACTCACCATGCCCCCTCCGAACCGACCTTCGAGTCACGATCAGTCAACCGGGGCTGTCAACTTAAGTCAAGCAACTGACTTAAAGCCTGTCCAAAATCTGTCAGACCATCCGCACCCGTACTGTCAGGCCGGAGATTTCGCCATGCCCCATGCCGAACCTGCCGTGGCATCCCCCCGCGGACGAATACCGTCGTGGTGGTGCCTGCCCTCGCCGGGATCGTGGTCTCGACGATGCACGGGCGAAACAGGAGAACGCCTCAGCGGCAAACGTCTCCAGTCGCGCCCGCACGGCCTCGACTCCTTGAGGGGTCATGTTTCCTCGCCCCCAAAGCATGTGACATACCGTCTCTTACCCGAAGTAACCAAGTCCTACTAGGGCTTAGGTAGTTTTCTCCCGAGGAGGAAGGCCGTCAGAAGCTCGCGGTAGAGGTCAGGACGGCCGTTGGCGATGGAGTGCCCTGCGCCGGGCACGTAGAGGAATGTCGAGTTCGGCAGAGTGCGCCGGTATTCGTCGGTGACCTGCCACTTGAGGTAGTCGCACTGGCCGCGCACGATCAGCGTCGGCACCTGGACCTGGCGCAGCTTGGGCCTGGGATCAGGTACGGTCTCCGCGTCTGCGGAGGTGACCTGGTTGACGTAGAAGCCGGGCTGGTTGGTGTGCGTGGGCGCGGGTGCCGCCCCGGGGCAGCCGGTGGCGTCCTTGGCGGAGATGAGCAGTTCGCGGAAGTAGGCGTCCGCCTCGCGGTCGGGCACCATGCTGTGGGCGGCCGCCGGGTTGAGGCCGAGCAGGACGTTCTGGACGAGGAAGCGCAGCGAACCGTCGGGCCCGTCCCCGTTGCCCCAGGGCGAGCCCACGCCGTCGGGATAGGCAGGCTCCCAGATCGCTCCCGGCGAGGTCAGCACGGCCCTGGCGACACGGTCGGGATGGGCCGCCATGTACGCGGCCGCCAGGGTGCCGCCCCAGGACCGGCCGACCAGGATCACCCGTTCGGCGCCGAGCGCGCTGCGGACGGCGTCGAGATCGGCGACGTGCCTGGCCACCGTGTAACCACTGACATCGTCGAGGCGCGTGGAGCGTCCAGCGCCGAGTTGGTCATAGGCATAGACGTCGAACCCCTCACCAGCCAGTTCCCACCCGCCCTCCGGGACCCCCTCACCCGGTGTGCCGGGGCCGCCGTGCAGGAAGATCACCGGGTACGGCCTGGCCGTACCCCTGGCCGGTTCGCTGACATAGGCCAGGCGGGAGCCGGTGGGCAGGTCCCAGAACCGCACACCAGCCGGAATCACCGGCACCGGCGCGGGAAACGGGAGCAGGACGGTGACGGCGACGATACCGCAGAGCACAACGGTGACACCTGCGACATACAGTGCTTTTCGCGCGACCAGCCATGTGATCGACACGATCGAGACGGCGGCCGCTCCGGCGAAGACCGGGTACACGGGCACGACCATGGCGACGCCGAAGAAGATCAGCGGCGAGAGGATCAGGGCGAGGACAGCCCCCAGGACAAGCTTCATGGGATCAACGCTAGGAAGGCGAGGAGCCCGGCTCTTCCTCCGTCAGAACGGACTGCTCCCCCGCCGCGCGGCGGGGCGGACCAGGCCCGTCTCGTACGCGGCGATGGTGGCCTGAAGGCGGTTGCGTACGCCGAGCTTGCCGAGGATCACCGCGATGTGGTCCTTGACGGTGGCCGGGCTGATGCCGAGCACCGCGCCGATCTCGGCGTTACTCAAGCCGGTGGCGACCTGCTTGAGCACTTCGGTCTCGCGCGGCGTGAGCACGCCCGTGCTGCCGTTGTACGGCGGCGGCTCTTGCGCGAATCGGTCGATAAGCCGCCTCGTGATGCCTGGGTCGAGCATGGCGTCTCCGGCTGCGACCACCCGGACCGCGTCGATCACCCGCTCGGGCTCCGCGTCCTTCAGCAGGAACCCGGCGGCGCCGGCGCGCAACGCGCCGAAGACGTAGTCGTCCAGCCCGAACGTGGTCAGCACCACCACCCGCGTCCCGGGCACCTCGGCGGTGATGCGCGCCGTGGCCCGCAGGCCGTCGAGGCCGGGCATCCTGACGTCCATCAGCACTACGTCGGGGCGCGACTGGAGAGTCAGCTCGACCGCCGCCTGCCCGTCGGCCGCCTGACCCACCACGGTCATATCGCGCTCGGCGTCCAGGACGGCTGCTATGCCCGCCCGCACGACCGCCTGATCGTCGGCGACAAGAATGGTGATCATTCGGGTAGCCATACCCGTATCGTGCCATCAGCCATGGTGATCAGTTCCCCTCCAACCGCGTCGGCGAGGTCTCGGAGCCCGGCCGTGGCCTTGCCCTCAATGCTTACGCCACCGTTCAGGTAGGCCACGGTCACCTCGTCGCCGTGCTCGAAGAACTGCTCTGCCGCTCTGAACGCGGCCACCTGAACCGCCGGGTCCACCTCGCGGCGCTCGCCCGTGAACTTGACGATGGCGCCCTTGCGGGAGGCCAGCGCCGCTACTCCAGCCAGCGTAGGGGCCGGATCTCCCGTCTCGCCCAGCTCTTCGAGCAGGTCTCTGAGTGTGGTGAGTCCACCCCTGGCCTCGGCCAGCGCGTCGGCGAGCCTGCCCGCATCTGCCGCCGCCACGACCGCCTCCGCGTGGCGCATCGCCGTACGCCGCAAGCCGCCCGCGATCCTGTCCCGCTCCGTTCGTACGGCTGCCGCCGTCAGCTCACCCGTCGCCGTGCGCGCCTGCGCCTCCCCGACCGACCGCCGCGCCCGGATCGTCGCGACGGCCGCGCCGAGTGCCCAGGCGGTGACGGCGGGCACGGTGACGCCCAGGCTCAGCACCACCCACGCGCCCAGCCGATTGCCCGTGATCCCCGGGCCGGCCGCCAGCGCCAGCCCACCTACCGCCGCCATGCCCAGGCAAGCGGGAAGGCCCTTCCCGCTTAGTCCGATGGCGTAGAGCAGCGCCAGTTCCACCCACGAGCACCACAGGAACACATCTCCCGCGGGCGGTACGGCTCGCGTCGCCACCAGCACCGGGTAGATCGACAGCGCCACCGCCAGTGCGAAGCCGGGTGCCCGTCTGCGCCAGCCGAGCGGTAGTGCGTGGAGGGTGCAGAGGGGAAGGAGAAGCAACAGGTCGGCGGGGTCGCTGTCGAGCAGGCTGGTCCCGACCGACAACCCGACGGCCAACGCCGCCAACGCCCAATCCGCCCCCCGCCTCCCTCGCCACCCGTCCTTCCTCCCCCGCCCCCGTGTCGTCATCCGGAAGGACGCCACCACGGCCCACCCATCACCCTGGGGGCCGGCGGTCAGCGTTCCTCCGCACTCGGCCACGGCCGCCCTGAGCCCGGCCAGCCCCTTTCCCGCCCCGAAGCCGTCCTCCACCCTGCCGCTTTCCCCGGCCTGGTTGATCACCGTCACCACCAGGTCTCCGTCGGTGGCGGCGAGCTCCACCCGCACCTGCGCGCCCGGCGCGTATCGGGCGGCGTTGGTCAGCGCCTCCCGCACCACCCGGTACGCGACCGCCGCCACCTCCTCCCGCACCTCGTCCACCGTCCTGCGGTACACCACCCCGGGTCCGGCCAGCGTGTCGACGTCGGCCAACCGTGGCACCCTGGGAACGCCATCCGTGAGCGCGGCCAGTTCCCTCACCACCAGCCGCCCCTCAGCCGCCGCGTGCTCCAGCGCAGACGCCACCAGCCGCGCGTCCCCCAGCCGCAGCGCTGAGGCCGCGCCGACCACGATGCCGGTGAGCCGATGAGCCGCGGTGTCGTGCAACTCGCCGGCCAGCCGAAGCCGCTCCACCGCGGCAGCCGTCGCGGGCACTGCCTCAACCCCCGCCAGAAAGGCGGCGAGCGCATCCCGCTTGGCAAGGACCCGCCGCCGCCACCGCCCCAGCGCCCACGCCACCGCGGCCAATCCGGCGGCCAGCAACAGGCTCCCGACGACATCACGGACCCGCCACCCCAGAAAGCCGGAGACCCCACCCGTAATGACGACAAAGGCAAGCGCCACCACCCCGGCCGCCTCCGCGGTGCGCCGTACAGCCGCGCCGTACACGATCAGCATGGCGAGGACGAGCGCAACCCACTGCATGGAGGTCAGGAGGGTTCGAGGCGGCGGCAGGGCGAAATCCGGGTGTCCAGGACGACCAGCCTGATCACCACGACGGCCGCAACCAGGATCCGCCGACTTCTACCGATACTTACGCTCCCCATCGTGCATCAGTAGCACATCTGACCGCCCAATCCTCATTCAGCGTTCACGCTCCCGCCGCGCAACCGGGTGCCGGGCACGACCGGGACGGCCAGCGGGGTGGACAGCGTGGAGGCGGGCACGTTCAGCCCTCGTACCAGCACGCTCTTGCCGCCGATCTTGGTGTGCGTGTGCGACGTGCTCGGCCGCCGGTTCTCCCGGGCCGGCCGCATTATCGGCCCCGGTCCGCCGTACGCGACCACGCGTTCCGCATCGAAGGTCGCATGGGTCTTGGCAGATTCCCACCCGCCCCTAGCAGCCACAGCCTTCCCGGATCTCCGGGCAGACGGGACCGTCCCCGCGTTCCCGCTGATTCCGGAGCCGGTCCACGCCGACGGCTCCCCCGTGCCGGGCGTGGACCGTACAAAAGGCCGGCGTCCACGGACCTGATCCCACCATCGTCCGGGACGCCGGCCTCCCCCACCTCGGCCACAAGCGGGTCGTTTACGGAGCGAGCCGGTGCAGGTCGCGGGGAAAGAGGGTGACCTGGCGTATGTTCGGCACGTCGAGCAGGCGTGCCATGAACCTTTCCAGCCCGAAGGCGAAGCCGCCGTGCGGCGGCATGCCGGAGCGCATCGCGTCGAGGTATCCCGAGTACGCCGACAGGTCGCTCTCGCCGCGCGCGGTCAGCGTTCGCACGTAGTCGGCGTGCCGGTGCATCCGCTGGCCGCCGCTGACCAGCTCCAGGCCCCGGAATATCAGGTCGAACGCGCGCGAGTAGCCGGGCCGCGCAGGGTCCGGATGGGTGTAGAAGGCGCGGTGCGCGGTCGGGTAGCCCTCGACGAACACGAAGTCCGAACCGTGCTCGCGCAGGGCCCACTCCCCGATCCAGCGCTCGTGCGCCGGTGCGAGGTCGGGCTCGGCGGTGATGTCCTGGCCGGTCTCCTTACTGATCATCTCAAGGACGTCGGTGAAGTGCACCACCACTGGTCTCTCCGTCAGCGCGGGCATGGTGACGTCGAGAAGCTCAAGTGAGGGACCGGCCGACGCGCGGATGCCGGCCAGCATGCCCCCGACCGTCGCGTGGCACGCGGCGATGACGTCGCGGTGGTCCTCGATGAAGCCCATCTCGGCGTCGAGGGACATGTACGACGCCAGGTGGCGGGCGGTGTCGCTCGGCTCGGCGCGGAAGACCGGTCCGACCTCGTAGACCCGCTCGAAGACACCGACCATCATCTGCTTGTAGAGCTGAGGGGACTGCGCCAGGTAGGCCGGACGGCCGAAGTAGTCGAGCTTGAAGACGTTGGCGCCGCTCTCGGTCGCGGTACCCACGATCTTCGGGGTGTGGATCTCGACGAACGACATCGCTTCGAGCGCCGTACGGAAGCCGCCGACCGCGGCCGCGCCGATGCGGTGGGTGGCGGCGAGCTTCGGGTGGCGCAGCGCGACCGGCGCGTGGTCGAGCATCGTCGGCAGGCTCGCGCGCAGGTCGGGCCGGTAGAGGTCGAACGGGGCCGGCTCGGCGGGGTCGGTCAGTGCCTCGATCACCGGCGAGGTGATCTCGACGCCGCCCGGCGCGGACGGCTCGACAGTGACCATGCCGACGACGGAGACCGTCGTCTCCTCCGGCAGGGCCTCCAGCCGAGCGCGGACGGCCTCCTCGGACACCACGACCTGGGTCAGGCCGGCGGCGTCGCGCAGGATCAGGAAGGCGACCGACTTCAGCAGTCGGCGACGGTGAATCCAGCCCGCGACGTGTACGGTCTCACCGACGTGCGCGGACAGCTGGGTGGACAGGATGCGTTGCATGGTGGTGACCTCCTCTGGTTCGCAACGCGTCCCCTGAGAGGCGTGGGCGAGCGGGATCCTCGCGGTGCCACCACACCTTCGCCACGCCGCCGGCTTGTGCGGCGTGGCCTCTGCAAACCCTTGACGTGGGCGATTCGGCGGGACTCTACTGGGCCCGGAGGCCGTTCTTCCCCGCAGCTCGGGAGGGTCTTCGCACCCCGGCCGGAGTCCGCCTTCGCAGCTGCCGGCGGCTCTCTCCGACTCCGGTGATCGAGGCGCTACTCGTCTCCGTCATCGCTATTGACCGCCACCCTACCCGGCCCACTCAGGTCGCGCCCAGCCCATTGACCGTCCTAAGCGGACAGAATTGCCTCTCCGAAGCCGACCGCCTCGTCGGCGGAGACGATCCAGGGACGCTGGTGGACCTGGGCTGCCTCAGAAGGCGAGAGCACGAACCCTGTGGCGGACACGACCGGGAAGTTCTGCGACCGGAACCAGCCAGAGGATGTGTGGTTCCTCGCCGGAACCTTCGGCGGGACCGTGCAGCGGACATGCAGGATTCCCGCGGGGCGGAGTGCACCCTGAGTTTTCGACGAGTGGTCAGTGAGGCCCAGCGGCTACCGCCCCGCCTGTGACTGGGGCAATTGGGACGGCACCGACCTGTTCACATTGGATACCTTCACGCTGCGTCTGGCATTTCAGGCGTCCCGAGTAGCGCTGACCGTGCGGGCGTAGAGAAAACCGCCGCCAAGACGGGCCACCGGCCAGGTCACTGCTTTCCCATGTGACAGCTGCCTACCATTTCCCCATGTTTGAAGCGATCGTGGGTTTTACAGTGCTGCTGAGCATCCCTGCGGCGTTCGTGTGGGGCTCGGTACTCTTCGCGGCGCGATCAGCCCCTCGCGGCCGATATAGCCACATGCATGGACATCACCTGGCCTGGGGTGCGGCACTGTCGACGGCCGGCATCGTGGTGATGGCGCTCACGGCGTGGTCCACCCATGAAGACCAGCACTATGACGACTTCGGGTCAACAATGACCGCCCTGGCAGGCGTGATGGGCGGAACACTGCTGATCCTCGGGTTAGGACCCTTCACCCCATGGCTGCTGGGAGTGCTCGGGCGAAACGCCGTACGGCTGCCGCCGGCATTTCGGCTGGCAGCCCGTCACATGGCCGACAAACCTGCACGAACTGCTCCCGCAGTGGCGACGACAATGAGCGCGACTGCCGTCGCAGTCGCGGTGATGATCATCGCGGTTGCCGTAACGGCGCAGGCCAGGGCGGAGTATCAACCCCCGGCTCGGCCAAGCACGCTCGTCGTGGAGGGGTTCTCCGCAGGCCAGGCGGCCACCGTGCGAGCAGCCGTCCAGCACGAGTTGTCCGGCGCACCCATCGCACAGAACAATCGCCAGCGCGAGACCGGCTACCTCAGTGTGCGGACCTTCGACCATTCCGTCTGGACGGAGGCCTACATCGGCGACCAGGCACTGCTCCACTACCTCACCGGAGATCCGTCAACCCCCTACGACGAGGGCACAGCCGTAGTGGTCACGGCAGACGACGAAGAAGCCGACTCAGCACAGATCCAGTACACCTTCTCCACAACCGACCACTCGCCATCCGCCAAAACCATCCCGGCGATCACCGTCAGACCCACCGATCCCCGTGTGGGCGGAGTCTTCATCCCCGCGAAGGTCATACAAGATCTCGGCTTCCATCTGGAGCCGGAGCAGCTGATCATCGACCCTTCTTTTCATCGAACCTCGGCGATCGAGCAGGAGCGGCTCGACCGCCGACTGGGCGAGACCGCGGTCACCTACCTGGAGCGGGGATTCCAAGCTCCGACCGGCTGGCTGTACTTCGTCGCAGCGGTGGCCCTCATCGCCCTCGCCGGCGCGCTGACCGCGACCCGCTTGGCCGGATCGAGGCGCGTCCTGCTACGGGTCAGCGGCGGCTCAGCCGCGACCCTGCGGTCCTTAGTCACCTGCCGAGCAGCCTTCAGCGCGGCCTGCGGAACGGCGATGGGCGCATCCGCCGGGTGCGTCATCGGCCTGCTCCTGGCGTGGCCCATGACCGCCCCGATCGCCTGGGATCCGCCCCCACGGGCACCGTTCGAGACCCCATGGACGCCGATCGCCACTCTGGTCGCCGGACTTCCCATACTCGCCGCAGCGATCGCAGCCCTCGCCTCCCCCAGATGGCTCACCCGGTTGGACCTCACGTCGAGCCCCATGCTTCCGACCTCTCCCGGGTCGCGGTGGGCTTCTCCTACATCAAAGCCTTAAAAGGGAGCTCAGATCGGTCGATCGCGGACGGCCCGGCAGCAAGCACCACCTGATCACCGACGCGTTGCTGTCACTGGAGATCAAAAAGCCCCGAGCGATGATCCGCCCGGGGCATTCTTGCTGGTGAAGTGTGGTGATCAGGGGCAGGGTCGAACCGCCGACCTTCCTCTTTTCAGGCGTCCCATCCTTGCCGGAAGCCCTGCGATCGCACCCGCCGCAAGCCCTTGCACCCGGCTTCCTCCCTGCATGTGGACGTGATCGACGAGGGCTCGTCGGACGCCATTCCGCAGGTTCCCGTACGGGTGGACTCGCTCAGCGAGAACGACCGTGGTCTGCGGCTTGTTCGGGAACCGTCATCGGCCTGGGGCTGGAAAGAGAGCGGAGCCGGTCGAGTCGTCTGGTTCGAGGTAAGGGGTTGATCACGCCCGGCCCGGCCTCGGTGGTCAGGCGAACAGGGCGCGACCCCAGTAGTCGCCCGCGTCGCGTACGCCGGGAGGGCAGGCGAACAGGGCGCTGGAGACGTGCTTGATGTACTCGTTGAGGGAGTCCTTGCCCGCCAGGGAGCGCTGCACGGTGACGAACTGGCGATGGGGGTCGCGCTGGTAGGCCATGAAGAACAGGCCGGCGTCCAGCCGGCCCAGGCCGTCGGAGCCGTCCACGTAGTTATAGCCGCGGCGCAGCAGGTGCGCACCGCCGTTGTGGGACGGGTGGGCGAGCCGTACATGCGCGTCGTCGAAGATCAGGGCCTTCCCGTCGGGGCCCTTGGCCTCGAAGTCGATCAGGTCGAACTCGTTCTTCTTGCCCAGCGGGGCGCCCTCTCCCTTGTCCCGGCCGAAGATCTGCTCCTGCTCGGCCAGCGGTGCCCGGTCCCAGGTCTCGACCAGCATCCGGATCTTGCGGGTGACCAGGTAACTGCCGCCGGCCATCCAGTCGGGGCCGTCACCGGGCCCCACCCAGAGCTGCTCCTTCAGCAGCGCCACGTCCTCCAGCTTGAGGTTGGCCGTGCCGTCCTTGAACCCCATCAGGTTGCGCGGCGTCGCCTGCGCGCGCGAGGTCGACGAGGTGCGGCCGAAGCCGAGCTGGGACCAGCGCACCGAGACCCGGCCGAAGCCGATGCGCGCCAGGTTACGGATGGCGTGCACCGCCACCTGCGGGTCGTGCGCGCACGCCTGCACGCACAGGTCACCGCCGGAGATCTCCGGCAGCAGCGCGTCGCCGGGCAGGTGCGGCAGGTCGGCCAGCGCGGCCGGCCTGCGCGAAGCCAGCCCGAACCGGTCGTCGAAGAGCGATCCACCGAAGCCGACGGTCAGCGTCAGCCCGGAGGCGGGCAGGCCGAGCGCCTCGCCGGTGTCGTCCGGCGGCGCCTCCGGCTGGCCGCCGACCGCGCCGAAGGTGCCCGCCTCCTGGCCTTGGGTCATCCTGGCCGCGGCGGCGGTCCACTCCTGGAGCAGCTCGGCCAGCTCCGCCTTCTTCTCGGTGATGACGTCAAAGGAGACGAAGTGCAGCCGGTCCTGTGCCGGGGTGACGATGCCCGCCTGGTGCTCGCCGTAGAAGGGGACCGCGTCGGAGACGGAGGCGACCGTGGTGGGCGCGGGCTCGTCACCGATCCCACGCACCGCGATCACACCCGCACCGGCGACCGCCACGCCGGCCGCCCCCATGCCGAACAGCTTCCTGCGGCTGATCCGCTCGCTCATCGCACCTCTCCCCCACCTGGAACGATCGTTACTTTGCCACCACCGCGGCGATCTTACTGATCGGCTCGGCGAGCGCGTTGATCGCGTCTGACAGCTTCTTGAGGTCGTCCTTGGACAGCTCGGTGTGCAGCTTCCAGCCGTCGCCCTTCTGGTGCGCGCCGAGCGCGGCCTCGGCCCCGGCGAACTTCTCGTCCAGCGTCTTCACCAGTTCGGGGGCGCGCTCCTCCAGAACGGGACGGAGCGACTGAACCGCGGCCTTGGAACCCTGCAGGTTGGCGTCGAAGTCCCACAGGTCGGTGTGCGAGTAGCGGTCCTCCTCACCGGTGATCTTCCCGGAGGCCACCTCGTCGAGCAGGCCCTTGGCACCGTTGGCCAGCAGCACCGGCGACAGCTCGGCGGAGTTGGACTGCTCCACGATGGTCTTGATGTCGGCCATCAGCTTGTCGGCGATCGGGCCGTCCTTGCTGATGTCCTTCTTGACCCAGAGGTCCTTCTCGATCCGGTGGAAGCCGGTCCACTCCTCCCCCTCGGCCACGTCGTTCTCCCGGGCGTCGATGGCCGGGTCGAGGTCGCCGAAGATCTCCGCGACCGGCTCGATCCGCTCCCAGTAGGTGCGGGAGACCGGGAAGAGCGCCTTGGCCTTCTCGATGTCCTCGGCCTTGACCGCGTCGACGAACTCCTGCGCCTTGATCAGCAGCGTGTCGCTCTGCGACTTGATGTAGCGCTTGTAGCTGGCGGTCGCCTCGGCGAGCTGGGCGTCGTCGCTGAGCGGCTTGTGCTCGCCGGTGACCTTGAGCGGGCTGCGGACACCCTTGCCGACCATGCCGGGCTTGCAGGTGGCCTCGTAGCTGCCGGCCGGCAGCTCGACGATCACCTCGCGGGTCAGGCCCGGCACGATGTTCTCCACCTCGCCCATGACCCGGTCACCGGGTGCGTAGACGTAGAACTCGGTGACCTTGGCACCGCCGTTGGTGATCGCGAACGTCGAGGTGCCCGCGGCCAGCTCGGTGACGGCGACCTTGCACTCGGTGTCGGTGGCGGCCACCGCGACGGGGCCGCCCTTGGCCGGGGCGGCGGAGGCGCCCGTGCCCGTGGCCGTGGTGGGCTCGGAGGAGCAGGCCACGAGGCCGGTGAGAGCGAGTGCACCCGCGGCGATGGCAAGGAAAGTACGCATGATCGTCCTGTTCAGGCGGTTTCAGCCCGCGGGCTGCGGGTCGGTCGAGGGGGTGGCGGGTGAGGGCGTCGGGCGGCTACGCCACGGTCGCAGGAAGAGGATAAGCGTGGGCACCGCGTAGACGGCCCATGCCAACATCTCCAGCACGCTCGGCTGCGGAGTGATGTTGAACATCCCGGACAGCAGGGTGCCGTACCAGGAGTCGGCGGGCAGCACGCCGCTGATGTCGAAGGCGTAGGTGGACAGGCCCGGCAGGATGGCGGCCTCCTGCAGGTCGTGCACGCCGTACTTGAAGATTCCGGCGGCGACCAGGATCAGCAGGAGACCGGTCCAGGTGAAGAACCTGGTCAGGTTGATCCGCATCGCGCTGCGGTAGATGGCCCAGCCCAGCACGACCGAGGTGATCAGGCCCAGGCTGATCCCGATCAGCGGGACGGCGGTGGTGGTGGCGCCCTGCACCGAGGCGAAGAACAGCAGCGCGGTCTCCAGGCCCTCGCGCGCCACGGCGAGGAAGGCCATCACGGCCACCGCGAGCGCGCCGACCTCCAGGGCCTCGCTCAGCTTGGCGCGCAGGTCACCGGAGATGGTGCGGGCGGCACCCCGCATCCAGAAGATCATCCAGGTGACGAACACGGTGGCCAGCAGCGAGGTCGTCGCATCGAACAACTCCTGCTGCCGGTGCTCCAGATGGGCGACGGTGAAGGTGAGCAGCGCGCCGAACGCGATCGACAGCACGAGAGCGGCGCCGACCCCGGCCCAGACGAGGGGAAGCCGGTCACGTCGATCGCTTTTGACGAGGAGGGCGACGAGCACGGAGACGACGAGGGCGCCCTCCAAGCCTTCGCGTAACCCGATGAGATAGCTGGCGAACACCGTCACTCCATGAGATGGAAAGCCTTACCTAAATTAGGGCAGGGCAACCTTACTCTTCACAAGGAGGTAATTCCCACAGGGGTACGAAAGACATGAACAGGGCGGTGATAATGCCGTATGCGTACGATCAAGTGATTCACGCCACCTTGGGGCGTTCCACCCTTGGCACCTCGTGCCCTCTCCTACCTCGTCACCGAGGCCTCTGCGGCCTCGGCGGCCCGCAGGGATCGCCAGATCCGCTCGGGAAGCAGCCGGGACGCCTCGTCCAGGTCGATGCCGGGGGCCCCGGCCAGCCAGCGGCGGGCCGTCTCCGCGACCGGGCCGACGACCAGCATCTCGATCAACTCGTCGGGCAGTCCCACGACCAGCCCCGCCTCGACGTACGGTCGCAGCCAGCCCAGGATCCAGGTCAGCCTGGGTTCCCTCTCCGCCGCGATCAGATCCACGTGCGCGGCCAGGAAGTCGGCGTAGGCGGAGGCGTGGACGAAGCGCGCGGCGGCCCTGTGCTCGCGGGTGAAACCGAGATATCCGGTGACCACGGCCTGGACGCCGGCGGCGGCCCGCGCCTCCGTGCCGTCACGGGGGCCTCCCTCCTGCCCCTGCGGCACCGCGTCGAGTGCGGCGATGACGGCGTCGAGCAGGTCGGACAGGCAGCGCGCGTAGAGGGCGGCCGCCAGCCCGTCGAAGCTGCCGAAGTGGTGGTAGAGGCTTCCGACGCTGACGCCGCTGGTAGCGGTCACCGCCGTCATGGTGAAGCCGTCGGCGCCCTTCTCCGCGTAGAGGTCCAGTGCCGCCGCCAGCAGCCGCTCCCGGGTCTCCTCGCCGCGCCGCTGTCTAGGCGACACCGGTCAGCTCCGCGGCCTGCGTCCACAGTTTCCCCGCCCACGCGAGGTCAGCGGCCACGGAGGCGAGGGGCAGTTCACGGTCGACGTCGAAGTACCGTCCGGTGCCGGCCTGGTCGAGCGCCAGCCGTACGACCGGAGCCGCGCCGTCGGCCGGTGCCTTCCACAGCAGCTTCGCGGTCTTCAGCAGCACCCCCACCGGGCCGCCCCGGTCGCCGAGCCCGGTCCTGATCACTCCGGGGTGGACGGCGTCGATCGTGATGCCCTGCGGCTTCCAGCGCTCGGCCCACAGCGGCATCAGCGCCAGGTTGCAGAGCTTGGTGTCGGCGTAGGTGCGCAGGGGAGAGAAGTCCGTACCGGCCGGGGTGCGCACGAGGTCGGCACGGCCCTTGACGTACAGGCCCGCGGTGACCTGGACGACCCTGGCCAGGCGATCCTCCAGCAGGTGGTTGAGCAGGAAGGGCGCCAGGTGATTGACGGCGAAGGACTCCTCGAACCCGTCCTCGGTGAGCCGCCGCGCCGATGGCCAGACCCCGGCGTTGTGCACCAGCACGTCGAGCCGCGGGCAGGTTTCGGCCAGCGCCTCGGCGACAGCCCGGACCCCTTTCAAAGTTGAGAGATCTCCGGCGACCAGATCGGCGCCGAGCCGGGCGGCCTCGCCCGCCGCGGCGGGATTCCTGGCCACGATCACCACCCGGTGATCGCGGCGGGCGAACTCCTCGGCCGTGGCCAGCCCGATCCCGCGGTTGCCACCGGTGATGACGACGGTAGGTCCCATGGCAAAATCGTAGCCGATTCTAGAGAGTCTCTCTAGATTCGAGAAACCGCCGAACGGCCGGGCCGTGCGATCGGCGCCGCACGGCCCGGCCGTCCCTCAGGTGCGGAACGGGCCGGTCACGCAGTAGGTGATCCCCCCGGAGGAGGAACCCGACGTGCCGCGCTGGGAGGAGAAGTACAGGCGATTGCCGGCGGGGGTGAAGGCCGGACCGGTGATCTCCGAGGATCCCTGGCCGCTGATGCGCAGGAACGGGGAGATGGTGTCGTTGGGAGTGATCAGGCAGATCTCCATGTTGCCACCGTCCTCGGCGACGTAGAGGTCGCCGAAGGTCGAGCCGGTGACGTTGTCCACGCCGGTCAGCGGCGCGGTGCCGGGGCTGACGAGGTTGTCGTCGTAGGCGAGCTCGTAGGTGCCGGCGGCGACGTTGACCTGCCAGACCCTGTTGTCACCCTTGGTGGTGAACCACACGGTGTCGCCCGCGTAGTGGCATCCCTCGCCACCGTTGAAGGACTTCGACCCGGAGACCTGGCTGCGGGTCGCGGTCGGAGAACCGTCGGGATCGGGAACGTTCGCCCAGGTGAAGGAGCCCGAGGTGGCCGAGCCCGCGCATAGCACCTGCAGCGTGCCCGAGGACAGGTCACCCCAGATGGTGGGGATGAAGCGGTAGAACCGCCCGTTGGTCTCGTCCTCGGTGAGGTAGACGACCTTGCGGACCGGGTCGGCGGCGGCCGCCTCGTGTTTGAAACGGCCCATGGCCGGGCGCTGTGTCGCCGCGCCGCCGAAGGGACGGGTTTCGTAGACGTAGCCGCGGTCGACCTCCTCGCATGACAGCCAGGTGTTCCACGGTGTCGCGCCGCCCGCGCAGTTCTGCCGGGTGCCCGACAGGATCGAGGTGGCCGAGACGGCGTTGCCCGCGGAGTCGAAGCGGATCGCCGAGGCGCCGCCGCCGGGGTTGATCTCCGAGTTGGACACGTAGATCCAGCCGCTGCCGTCGGCGAAGCAGGCACCGCCGTCGGGGGCGCTGTGCCAGGTGTAGGAGGTGCCGGGGACCACCTGACCGGATCGGGCGATCACCTGGCTGGTGAATCCGGCGGGGAGTTGGATGCCGTTGGCGTCGGCGGCCAGCAGAGGGCCGTAGGGACCTGCGGCGTTCTGAGCCGGGGCCGCGAGGGCGTCCTGCCAGAGGCTTCCGGTGAGGGCCAGGGTGCTCGTGCCGAGCACCGAGGCGCGAAGGAATGTGCGGCGTTCCATCAACGAACCTCCAGGGCGAGGATCAGCAGAACCACTTTCCAAGTGATCTCGACGATAGGAGCACCGGTGAACGGCCACCCGTGAATGTGGTTAACGGCACATGACCGGCATGTGCCGTTTGATCAGGGGAAGGGGGGCGGCGTTCCCCGGTCCGCCGCGCCGCGTCCGATCGGGTGCCAGAGGTCACCCGACCATTGACAAAATAAAATTTTATGTACAAGATTATTTTGCCCTTGAGGGGCGCGCGAGATTCGGGGCGGGGCGGCCGGGCCTCCGGCTCGTTCGCCGGGCGCATCGGTTCCGGCACGTGGGCGAAGGGCCGCTCCGGCGCTCGACATCCGGACGGGAGAACCACCAAACAGGAGGTACGAGATGTTGCTGGAGAGCAAGAACGCCGTGATCTACGGCGGGGGCGGGGGCATCGGCGGCGCGGTCGCCCGCGCCTTCGCCCGTGAGGGGGCGACCGTCTTCCTTGCCGGGCGCACCCTGGCGAGGCTGGAGAAGGTCGCCGAGGAGATCCGCGCCGCGGGCGGGGTGGCGCGGACGGCCGAGGTCGACGCGCTGGACGCGAGGATGGTCGACGAGCACGCCGACGCCGTGGCGGCGGAGGCCGGAAGCATAGACGTGTCCTTCAACCTGATCTCGCACGGCGATGTGCAGGGCACCCCGATGGCCGACATGTCGCTGGAAGACTACGAACGACCGGTCGTGACCGCGGTGAGGACGATGTTCCTGACCTCGCGGGCCGCCGCCCGCCACATGAGGCGGCAGGGCTCGGGGGTGATCCTGGCGTTCGGCGGCTCGGGCCACCCGCTGCGCGGCCACTACCTGGGAGGCATCCAGGCCGCGTTCGAAGCGATCGAATCCATGCGGAGGCAGCTGGCCTCCGAGCTCGGACCGCACGGCGTGCGCGTCGTGACCCTGCGCACCGGCGGCGTGCCCGAGACCCTCCCCGAGGGCTTCGAGGGGCGCGAGGCGATCGTCGAGGGAATCGAGAAGATGACGATGCTCGGACGGGCCGCGACGCTCGACGACGTGGGCAACGTGGCGGCCTTCGTCGCCTCCGACCGCGCTCGCGCCATGACCGCCGCCACCGCCAACATCAGCTGCGGCTCACTGATCGACTAGCCGTGGCCGGAGACCTTCGCCGGGATGGCGGCCGCTGACCGTCCAGGTCAGCAGGCGAAGCCCGCCGGAGGAATCCGGTGGGCCATGGTCCGGGCGGGCCGGCGATTCACCGTCAGCGGACGGCACGGCGGTAGACCCCTGGAGTGATGCCGTACCAGCGGACGAACCAGCGGGTCAGGTGGCTCTGGTCGGCGAAACCGGTCTCCGCGGCGACGTCCGCGATCGGCGTGCCCCGCGACAGCAGCCCGCGAGCCACGCGCAGGCGGACCTGCCGCTGGTACTCGCTCGGCGCCATCCCGTACACCGCCTGGAAGGCCCGGTAGACGGTGAACCTGCTGGATCCGGACACGGCGGCCAGGGAGTCGGCGGTGTGGTCGGTCCGGTAGTCGTCCTCGAGCAGTTCCGCCACGCGCTCGGCGACGCCCGCCGCACCCCGGCTCCCCGCCCGGAACCGCGGGCCCCTCGCGGCGGGGCCGCTGAGGGCCGCGCGGCGGACCAGGGCGGGGATGACCGCGTCCAGCAGCTCGTCGGCGACCAGGGCGGGGGCTCCGCCGAGGAGTGCTGCGTGCAGGCGGCCCAGCCCTCCGGCGAGCACCGGGTCGTGGACGATCGGCTCGGCGAACAGCGGCAGCCCGGCCGCGCGGCCCGCGAACCCGGCCAGCGCACCGGAGACGAGCTCGGGGCCGATGTGCACGATCCGGTAGGTGAAACCGAGCTCGTCGGCCGCCCGGCCGTCGTGCGGGTCGTCCGGGTTGAACGCCAGCACCATCCCCGCCGTGCTCGTGTGGCCCGATCCCCGGCAGGTGAACGCCTGCCGGCCGTCGTCGGTGATCCCGAAGGAGTAGGTCTCGTGGCTGTGCCGGTGGTAGGTGTGCCGCTCGAAGTGGGCGTGCATCGCCTCCAGCCCCGGCAGGGGCGAGCGCCAGTAGCGCGACCAGTCACCCGACATGAATCCATTCTGGTGCCGCACGAGCGTTCAAGACCCGGCGAGACGGGTCCGACGATGCTGCGGGACATGCGTTTCGACACGAAGATCGGCATTGTGGTGCGCGCGGACCTCGCCGTCTGGCAGAAGCTCAACGTCACCGCGTTCCTGGCGAGCGGCGTGGCCGGTGGCGGGCCCGAGGTGATGGGCGAGCCGTACGCCGACGGGTCCGGCAACCACTACCTGGCGATGTTCCGCCAGCCCGTCCTGGTCTACGCCGCGGACGGCCCCGGCCTCGCCGCGGCACACGCCCGCGCGCTGGCACGCGGGCTGGAGGTGGCCCTGTACACGGAGGAGCTGTTCAAGACCGACAACGACGAGGACAACAGGGCCGCGGTGCGCGCCGTGCCCTCCGATGAGCTCCGCCTGGTCGGGCTCGCGGTGCACGGGCCGCGCAACGGGGTCGACAAGGTGCTCAAGGGGCTCGCCCTCCACCCTTGAACCGGACGTCCCATCGCCCGACGGGGACGGAGCCGCTCGACGGCGTGCCCTGGTCCGGTGACGCCTCCGAACGTCCCGGTCACCGAACGAGCCCGCCGGAGGAGTCGCGCGGTGGGGTGAGCCTCCTTCGAACAGGTCGTCGTGTTCCGTTTCCGAGGCGCGCCTTAGCGCGGCCAGTTGGCGACGGTCTCGGCGCGGATGACGTCGACGTGGCAGTGCGAGGTTCTGCGCTTCCCACGGTCCAGCACGCAGACCCTGACGTCCACCCGGGTGATCTGCCCGTCCGAGGACAGCCTGAACAGGTCGTTCGCGTGGCAGGTCGAGCGCGGCCGGGCCCAGCCCGTACCGCCTCCGGTGTAGTGGAACCTGGCGCGGATGTAGGCGCAGTGGCCGCGGTGTCCGTCGCGGTCGTGGAGCGTCCCGGACACGGTGAACGTCTCGGCGCCGAAGTCCGTGATCCACACGTTGGCCCTGGCGTACCCGCCGTGCCCGCCCGCCGACCGGACCGGCCCCCAGTGGAGCAGGTCCCCGCTCGCCGCTCCCGCGGTCGCCTTCCCCGTCGCGGCCTCCGCCGCCACGGCCGGTCCTCCGGCGAGCAGCGCCGTCAACATCACACCGATCAATCCCTTACGCATGGCTAAAGGGATATCCCCGTCGACTTGGAAGCCTCTTGCGTCCGGCTTGTCCTGGAGCGAGCCCCGGGACGAGAAGAGCTCAGCCCGGCCCCGTCGACGGTGGAGGCCGGCCGCGGCTACCCGGACGGCCGCGCCGGGTGGCCGCCCGGCGCACCGCGGGAACCCCCGCGGTGCGCTTTTCCCAGTGTGGACGGCACGACCGCGCGCACCCGGTCCACGGTGTCACGGCTCCGCCGGTCAGGGCCTGGTGATCTGGGCGGGAGGTGTCCCCTCGGGCTTGGGAACCCGGATGGTGTCGGAGGGCTTCTCTCCCTTGCTGCGCGCGGTCAGAGTCGGATAGCAGTCGTAGTAGCAGTAGTAACGGTCGCAGTACCGCAGGTAGCAGATCCAGCCGTCCGCGGTCGTGTGCGAGCAGACGACCGCCGGTGCGGCCTGGGACGACGCGGCGTGGGCGCCGGTCGCGGGAAGCACGCCGAGCAGGCCGGCACCGGCCAGAACCGCCCCTGCCAGGCCGATGCGGGCACTGCGGATGAAGGTGTTCATGATCCTCCTCGGGTTATCTACGGAACACGACAACACCAAAGGTAATCATGTGAACACATGGAGTCACGTAGCCGATCGCCCCGTGTCGGGACGTTCGGCACCACCTTCCGGAACGCCGGTTACGGCTCGGCCCCCTGGGGGACCCCCGCCGAGCGCCGGGCGATGGAGCGCACGATCTCTCCGGTGCGGACGGCCGTCATGGACAGCAGCGAGGAGGCGATCCCGTGGGTGTCCTCGGTGGCCCCCTGGAGGTAGACGCCCCAGGTCCGGCCGGGGGCGGTGGCGACCCGGTAGTCGCGCTCCACCAGCAGCTCGCCCGTCTCACCCGTGAGGCAGTGCTCGCCCGCCTCGCCGAGCAGGTCTCGCGGGTCACGCTCGCGGTAGCCGGTCGCGCAGACGACCGCGTCGGCCTCGATCGTGCTCACCTCGCCCGTGGGCAGGAAGCACATCCTGACCCGGGCGCTGTCGCCGTCGTCGTCCACGCCGAGCAGACGGGAGGCGTTCAGCATGCGCAGCCGCTCGACGCCGGCGACCTTCTCCGCGTAGGAACGCCGGTAGAGCTCGTCGATGAGGTCGAGGTCCACCACCGAGTAGTTGGTGTTTCTGGAGTAGGCGAGCAGCATGCGCTTCACCTCCTCGGGGGCGGAGAAGAAGTGGTCGACGGCTTGGGGGTCGAAGATGCGGTTGGCGAAGGGGCTGTCGTCGGCCGGCGAGTAACCGTACCTGGTGAAGACGGCGCAGACCTCCGCGGACGGGTAGGTGCGGTGCAGGTGCTCGGCGGCCTCGGCCGCGCTCTGCCCTGCGCCGACCACGACGAACCGTCCCGGGACGCGCTCGCCGAGGGATTCGAGCCGGGCCAGCAGTTCCTCGGTGTGCCAGATCCGCTCACCCTGCCGCACGCCGTCGGGCAGCACGGGTTCCAGCCCGGCCGCGATCACGAGGTTGCGCGTCAGGCAGGTGTGCAGCTCGTCACCGCGCTCCACGACGACCTCCAGGGTGTCGTCGTCGTACGGGCGCACCGCGACGACCTCGGAGTCGTAGCGCACCAGACCGGCGAAGGAGGCGGCGACCCATTCCAGGTAGTCGTGGAACTCCAGCCGGGTGGGAAACATGGTCTTGTGGTTGATGAAGTCGATCAGCCTCCCCCTGTCCTGGAGGTAGGACAGAAAGGAGTAGGGGCTTGTGGGGTTGCGCAGGGTGACCAGGTCCTTGAGGAAGTGCACCTGCATCGTGGCGCCCTCGATGAGCATGTTGCGGTGCCAGCCGAACCTGGGTTGCCTCTCGAAGAAGACCGCGTTCACGCCGGAGCCGTGCTCCTCTTCCAGTGCCACCGCGAGCGCGAGGTTGGAAGGACCGAAACCGATGCCCACGACGTCATAGACCGGGCTCGACATGTTCGCCTCTCACATATTGAGGAGATGGTCCCCCGCCACCGAGGTGGCGGGGGGAAGGGGTGGGCGGGGTGTGTCAGGACGCGCCGACGGCCTTGGCCGCCTCGGCGACCCGTGGCACGACCTGGTCGATCACGTGGGGGACCGCCAGCGGCGTCGGCGTGCGCAGCGGCCAGAACGCGGTGAGGTCCAGTGGCACGTAGGAGCCCCGCCTGACCACGTCGAGGCCGGCGAAGAGCTTGTTGGCCTCGATCTTCTTCTGCGTGGCGGCGTCGTCGTTGTAGTGGCTGAGCAGCAGGTCGACGTCGAGGACCTTGACCTTCTCCATGCTCAGCTCGGCCGCGAAGCCGTCGCCGGGAAGCGTCCTGATCTCCTCGGGCAGTACCAGCCCGAACTGCTCGAAGAGCTGGACACTGATGTCGGTGTCGGACTTCAGCACGCCGATGTTCCCCGAGGGGAAGACGCTGGTCAGCGCGAATTTCTTGCCGGCCAGCTCGGGATAGGTGGTCTTGACCGAGTCGATTCTCGCTTCGACGTCGGTGACGAGCTTCTCGCCCTCGTCGGCCTTGCCGACCGCCTTGGCGACCTGGCGGGCCACCGTCTGCCAGGAGTCCTCGGCGGGGCCGGTCTCGTAGGCGGTGGTCGGCGCGAGCTGGGAGAGGTTGGCGTACTCCTTGTCGATGTAGTAGTCGCCGCCCGCGAGGATCAGGTCGGGCTTGAGCGCGGCGATCTGCTCCAGCGAGAAACCCGACTCACCGGCCTTCAGCAGCGTCGGCTTGGCCCCGGAGATCCTGGGCGCGGTCCAGGGGGCGAGCCCGTCGGCCTGGATGCCGGTCAGTTCGGCCATGGCGATCGGCTGCACGCCCAGGGCGAGCAGGGTGTCCTGGTCGACCTCGCCGAGGGCGACGATGCGCTGGGGGGCGGATTCGATCGTGGTGGTGCCGAGCTTGTGCGTGATGGTGACCGGGAATCCGGAGGCGGCCTGGGTCGCGGAGGCGCTCGCGGCGGGCTGTTCGCCGCCGTCACCGGCGCACGCGCCCACCAGGCCGAGGCCCAGCAGCAGCGTTCCTGTCGCGGCCAGGCGGCGCATCGTGTCGCGCATGGGTATGGGTGTCCTTCCAGAGCCGGTAAGGGCTCTAAAGATTAGGTAAGGCTAACCTAACTTAGCAATCTTTGAAGGCCGTGTGAAGCGCCTTATTCCAGCCGGTTCACGAGTTCGGCGACGGTCTGGGCGGTCATGAGCGTCGCGATCTTCATTCCGGCGCAGCCCGGCTCCCTGCGGATCCGGCGCACCAGTTCCATGGCGAGCAGCGAGTGACCGCCCAGTTCGAAGAAGTTGTCGTGCGGCCCGACCGCGTCCACCTCCAGGACCTCGGCGAACGCCCGGCACAGCAGCGCCTCGCGGTCGTCGTCGCGCCGGACGACATGCCCGGCGCCGGCCTGGGTGACCGTACGGGCCTCGAGTGCCACCGGCAGGTCGCTCAGCCGCGTCTCCGGGTCGTCCGCGACGGCCTCCAGCACGTCGAGGAGCGCGCGGAGCATCGTGTCGATCGTGGCCGGTTCGAACAGGTCGGCCGAGTAGTCGACGACGAGATGGAGTTCCTCGGCCCGCTCCCTGAAGATGAAGTCCAGGTCGAACTTGGCCGCGGGCGGGCTGAAGAGCGCCTCCCGCTGCCGCAGCCCGGGGAAGCGCACCTCGCCCATGGCCTGGTTCTCGTAGCCGACCATCACCTGGAAGAGCGGGTTGCGGCCGGGCACCCGGGGTGGCCGCAGCGCCTCGACGAGCGCCTCGAACGGCAGGTCCTGGTTGGCCAGACCGGCCAGGTCGGTGTCGCGGACGCGGGCGAGCAGTTCGGCGAAGGAGGGGTCGCCCGAGGCGTCGGCGCGGAGCACGAGCGTGTTGACGAAGAAGCCGACCAGGTCACCGGCCGCCTCGTCGGTGCGGCCCGCGACGGGACTGCCCAGCGGGATGTCATCCCCCGCGCCCGCGCGGTGCAGCAGCGCGGCGACCGCGCTCTGGCAGACCATGAACATGCTCCCCTGGGCCCCGCGCGCGAGCCCGCGGAGCCGCTCGACCAGCGCCTGGGGCAGTCGCCTGGTCACGGTCGCGCCGCGCTGGCCGACGGTGGCCGGCCTGGGCCGGTCCACCGGCAGCGGGATCTCCGCCGGCATGCCCGACAGCGCCTTCGCCCAGTAGGCGAGCTGGCGGGCGTGCGGGCTGCCCGGGTCAACCGGATCGCCGAGCAGCTCACGCTGCCAGAGCGTGTAGTCGGCGTACTGCACCGCGGGGGGCTCCCCCGCGGGCGCCGCTCCGTCCAGCCGCGCGGCGTAGGCCCGCGCCACGTCCCTGGCGAACGGCCCGAAGGACCACTCGTCGAACGCGATGTGGTGGAAGACCGCGAGCAGTAGGTGCTCGTTCTCCCCCTCCGGGATGAGCGCGACCCGCAGCGGGATCTGGGTGGCCAGATCGAACGGGCGCGCGATCACCTCCCCCGGCGGGCGGGTCGTGATCTCCAGGGCGGGGCGTGCCGACTCCGGCGGCAGGACCCGCTGGTATGGCACGCCCTCGTGCTCGGCGAAGACGGTCCGCAGGCTCTCGTGCCTGGCCGTCACGTCGCCGAGCGCGGCCTCCAGCGCGGCCACGTCGATCTCGCCGCTCAGCCGCACGGCCAGCGGCAGGTGGTACGCCTCGCGGGGCCCCTCGTCCTCGCGCAGGATCTGGTCGAGCAGCCAGAGCCGGCGCTGCGCGTACGACATCGGGATGCGTTCGGGACGCCGCCGGGGAGTCAGCGGGGGCCTGAGCGCGACACCGGCCCTGTCGTGCAACCGGGTGGCGAGCTCGGCGACGTTCGGCGCCTCGAACAGGTCCCGGATCGCGAGCTCGGCGCGGAGCACCGCGCGGACCCTGCCGACCAGCCGGGTCGCCAGCAGCGAGTGCCCGCCCAGCTCGAAGAAGTTGTCGTCGATCCCGACGCCGGCGACGTCGAGCACCTCGCCGAAGAGCGTGCACAGCAGCTGTTCCACGGCGGTCCTGGCGGCGCGGCCACTGCCGCGCGGCCCCTGCCGGTCGGGGGCGGGCAGTGCCCGCCGGTCCAGCTTGCCGTTGACGGTCAGCGGGAGCGCGTCCAGCGTCATGACCGCGCTCGGCACCATGTAGCCGGGCAGCCGCCGCCTGAGCCCCTCGCGCACCCGGGCGGCGAGCGCCCCGTGGTCGCGGGCCGCCGCCGGGTTGTTCGCGTACGACGCGGGCCTGCGCTCCGGATCGGCCGGCAGGAAGGCGGCCCCGCCGCCGAAGACCGCGTCGTAGTGACCGATCTCGGCCGAGGGGGTGGTCACCACGCCTGGGTCGAGCGCGTACAGCAGTTCGGGTTCGACGCCCCGCGGGGATGCCCGCAGCAGCTCGCGCGCCTCCCCCGCGAAGGCCCCGCCCTCGATCGCGCGTAGCGCGGCGAGCTCGGCGGAGAGCCTGGGATCGGGGATGGCACGCACCCTGAGCGGCCCGGGAAGACCGCCGGACAGCCGGCCGGCCAGGTCGTCGAGGCCCGCCCAGTCCACGACGGAGGCCTCGGCGGGGAGCACGGTGGGGGGCTCGGCGGGTGACTTCCAGAGTGTCACGTCGTAGCGGTGCCTGCTGAGCTCGTTGTGGTGGACGCCGCGCTTGGTACGGACCTCCACCCGCGCGGCCAGGTCGAGGGCGGCGAAGAACGCGGGGTCGAGGAGGAGTTCCTTCTCCATCCGCACCGCCCGGTCGATCGCCGCCGCACCGATGTCGGCGCCGCCGGCGCCCTCCCTGCCGAGCTGGATCGCCGCGTGCAGGCAGCGCACCGACCGCAGGTCGCGCACGTCGCCGATGAACAGCGCACCACCGGGGGCGAGCAGGTCCATCGCGGCGGCGATCACGTCGGCGAGGTATCCGGCACCCGGGAAGTACTGGACCACGGAGTTGACGACCACCGTGTCGAAGTGACCGGCGGGCAACCCCGCGGTGTCGTGAGCGGGCCGGCAGCTCAGGCGTACCGGCGAGTCGGGGCCGAGGTCCGCCTGGAGCTTGGCGATGACGGGGGCCGCGAAGTCGGTACCCCAGTACTCCTCGCAACCGGGGGCGAGCCGCGACAGCAGCAGGCCGGTGCCGACGCCGATCTCCAGCACCCGCCGGGGGTTGAGGTCCTGGATGCGGGCCACCGTGGTGTCGCGCCACTCGCGCATGTGCGCAAGCGGGATGGGCAGCCCGTCGTAGCTGCTGTCCCAGCCCGCGAAGTCCTCGGTGTGGACCGCCGTGCCGATCTCGGTGTACTCGGCGTCGTAGATCTGCCGCCACTCCGCCAGGTGCTCGCGCTCGGCGTCGGGCCGCGCGGCGCCGTCGGGCACCACGTAGCCGATGAGGCGCTTCACACCGGGCACGTCGGTGCCGACCGCGATGACGGCCGCCTGCCCGACGCCGGGCTCGGCCGCCAGCGCGCTCTCGACCTCCTCAAGCTCGACCCGGTAGCCGCGGATCTTCACCTGCTCGTCGGTACGGCCCAGGAAGTCGATGTTGCCGTCCTGGCGCACCCGTACGAGGTCGCCGGTCCGGTACATCCGGCCGCCGCCGAAGGGATCGGCCACGAACCGTTCGGCGGTCAGGCCAGGCCGGTCGAGGTAGCCTCGGGCCAGGCCCGCGCCCGCGATGTAGAGCTCTCCCGGCGCGCCCGGCGGCACCTGCCGCAGCCAGCCGTCGAGCACGTAGCCGCGGGTGTTCCAGATCGGCCTGCCGACCGTGGGCGTGGCGCTGTCCTCGGTGCCGCCGCCCAGCGTGTTGATCGTGTACTCGGTCGGGCCGTAGAGGTTGTAGCCGAGCACCCCCTCGGCCTGCGCGAGCCGGTCCCAGACCGCCACGGGGACGGCCTCGCCGCCCAGCAGCACGAGCGGCGGGCGGTGCTCCCCTTCCAGCAGTCCCTCCTCCAGGAGCTGCTGCGCGTAGGTCGGCGTCACGTTGATCACGTCGATCCGGTGACGCCGCAGGTATTCGGTGAGCGCCTCGGCGTCGCGCCGCAGCTCCTCGTCGCAGACGTGCACCTCGTGGCCCTCGATGAGCCAGAGCAGTTCCTCCCACGACATGTCGAAGGAGAACGACACGGTGTGGGCGATCCGCAACCGGCGCCCGGCCGAGGCCACCACCGGGTCGAAGATGTTGGCCCGGTGGTTGAACTGCATGTTGGTCAGCCCCCGGTAGGGGGTGACCACCCCCTTGGGGCGCCCGGTGGAGCCGGAGGTGTAGATCACGTACGCCGGATGGTCCAGCCGGCCCGGCACGTCCCTGCCGAAATCGGGTAGTTCCTCCCCGGTCAGCCCGGTGCCGGGCAGCGTGGCCAGCCTCGCCCGTACGGCCGGGTCGTCGAGCAGGATCGAGTCACCCGGGCAGGTCAGTCCGGCGGCGATGTCGCGGTGCGAGACCAGGCAGACCGGGGCGGCGTCGGCCAGCATGAAGTCGAGCCGCTCGGCCGGATAGTCCAGCTCCAGGGGCAGGTAGGCGGCGCCCGTCTTGAGCACCGCGAACAGCGCGACGACCATCTCCGCCGACCGGGGCAGTGCCAGGGCGACCACCCGCTCGGGGCCCGCTCCGTGCGCCCTGAGCAGCCTGGCCAGGCGGTTGACGGCGGCGTCCAGCTCGGCGTAGGTGAGCCGCACGTCGGGCTGGGAGACCAGGGCGAGCTCGTGCGGGGTGCGCTCGGCCTGCTCGGCGAGCAGCTCGGCGATGGTGAGGTCGGGCACCGGCCGTTCGGCCTCGGCCCAGTCCCGGCGCAGCCGGTCGTGCTCGCCGGGCAGGAGCAGGTCGAGCCGGTGGCAGGGGGTCTCGGGCGCGGCGGCGAGCGTCTCCAGGACCCGCACGTACCGGTCGGTGAGCCGTTCGGTCTCGGCCTCGGTGAAGGCGTCGCCCCGGTACATGACGCGCAGGCCCGCACCGGGCTCGACGACCATGGTGATCGGGTAGTGGGTCGCGTCGCGGACCTGGCGGCCGAGCACCCGCACGTCGCCTCCGGGGCCGAAGCCGCGGTCGGTGGGCATGCCGGGGAAGTTCTGGAACACGAAGAGGGTGTCGAAGAGGGTCCCGAGGCCCGTCACCCGCTGCACGTCGGCGAGCGCGACGTAGGAGTGGTCGAACAGCTCCGACTGGAAGGTCTGCGTCCGTTCCAGCACGGCGCGCAGCGGGTCCGCCGCGCCGGCCCGCACCCGGACGGGGACCGTGTTGAACAGCAGCCCGACGACGGACTCGACGCCGTCGACGTCGGGGTGGCGACCGGACACCGAGACGCCGAAGACCACGTCGTCACGGCCGGTGAGGCCTGCCAGCAGCAGTCCCCAGGCACTCTCGTACAGGGCGGCGAGGGTGAGCCCGGACTCTCGGGCGAGGGCACCGAGCCGGGCGGTGAGGCCCTCGGGCAGCGTGCGGTGGATCTCCCCGGCACCGGCGAGGTCGGCGGGGCGGTCGGCCGACTCGGGCCTGAGCAGAGTCGGCTCGTCGAGCCCGTCCAGAGCGCGGCCCCAGGACTTGAGCGCGGCCTGCCGGTCCTGCCCGTTCACCCAGTCGAGGTAGGCGTGGAAACCGACCACGGGGCGGTCCCGCTCGGCGTCGGCGTCGGTGTAGAACTCCAGCAGCGAGGTGACCAGCAGGCCACCCGACCAGCCGTCCAGCAGGATCAGCTCGGAGGTGAGCACCAGCCGGAAGTCGTCCTCGCCCACCCTGGCCAGCGCGAAGCGGATCAGCGGCGGGGAGTCGGGGACGAACGGCCGGGCGCGCTGTGCCTCGACGAACGCCTCCAGCGCCTCCGCCTCGCCGGTCTCGGCATAGGTCCAGTCGACCTCGAACCGCTCCGGGACGAACTGCACGGCCCGGCCGCCGTCGGTGCGGAACCCGGCCCGCAGGTTGGGGAACTTCAGCAGCACCTGGCGCGCGGCCCCGGCGAGGCGGCCGGGGTCGACGGGCCCTGACAGGGTCACCACGGCCTGCTGGACGTAGACGTCGCGGTCCTCACCGGCCAGCATCAGGTGGAACAGCAGCCCTTCCTGCAGCGGCGAGAGCGGCAGCTCGGCCCGCAACTCGGACGACCCGCCCGAGGGCGGCGTCACGGTCCCGCCGGGGGCGCCGAGCGGGGGTGCGGTGCCGGCCGTCACGCCCTCGGGGTGAGCCCGCGCGACGTCGGCGGGCGCAGCACCGGGCACGTCACCGGGCGCATCACCGGGCAGGGCCACCGCGATCCGGGCCAGGGCCTCGACGGTACGCGACCGGAAGACGTCGCGGACCGTGAAGGAGAGACCCGCGCGGCGGGCGCGTCCCACGAGCAGGGCCGCGCTGATGCTGTCGCCGCCGGTGCGGAAGAAGTCGTCGTCGGCGTTGACGCCGTCCCGCCCGAGGGTCTCGGCGACGAGCCCGGCGAGGCCGCGCTCGGCGTCGGTCCGCGGCGCCCTGCCCTCGCGGGCCGCGGGCTCGGGCAGCGCCCGCCGATCCAGCTTGCCGTTGGGAGTGAGCGGTAGCCGGTCGAGGCCGACGAGCACGGCGGGGACCAGGTAGTCCGGCAGGATCTCGCCGAGCCCGGCGTGCAGCGCGTCGAGGTCGAGGCCGGTCTCACCCACGACGTAGCCGACCAGGCGCGGGCCCGAGCGGGCCGCCACGGCCGCCTGCCGCACGCCGGGCCGGGCGGCGAGCACCGCCTCGACCTCACCGGGTTCGACGCGGAAGCCACGGATCTTGATCTGGTCGTCGGCCCTGCCCAGGAAGTCCAGGGTGCCGTCGCGGCGGCGGCGCACCCGGTCGCCGGTGCGGTAGAGCCTCGAGCCCGGCGGGCCGAAGGGGTTGGCCACGAACCGCTCGGCGGTGCGGGCCGGGTCACCGAGATATCCGCGCGCCAGGCCGTCTCCGGCCAGGTAGAGCTCGCCGACCGGCATCTCGCGGAGCCCGGCGTCCAGCACGTACGCGACGGTGTTGGCGATCGGGGCCAGCCCGCCGCCGCCCTCGGCGATCAGGCTGTCCCCGGCCGCCTCCGAGCAGCCGTACAGGTTGACCAGCCGGGCGGGGACCCGCTCGGCCAGGGCGGCGGGCAGGGCCTCGCCGCTGCTCACCCACGTGGTCACGGAGCCGAGCTCCCCGGTCTCCAGGAGCGCGGCCAGCAGGCTCGGCACGACGGTCACCAGGTTCACCCCGTGGCCGCGGATCAGCTCGGCCAGGGCGAGCGCGTCGGTGGCGGTCTCGTCGTCCGCGACGACGACGGTGTCACCGGCGATGAGGCCGCCGAGCAGTTCGGTGCTGCCGTCGATGAAGGCCGGGGAGCTCTTGGCCACCCTCACGCCAGCCGCGGCGAGATCGGCACCCCAGGCGAGCCGGTTGGCCAGCGCCCGCTGGGTCCCGACGACGGCCTTGGGCGTCCCGGTGGACCCCGAGGTGAAGATCACGTACGCGGGGTGGTCGGGGTGGGGCCGGGACCGGGCGCGGGGCGGCGCGTCCAGGGGCGGCTCGTCGGCGCCGACCACCAGCAGGGGCCGGGCGACTCCGAGCATCATCTCGATCCGGGAGCGGGGATAGGTCGTGTCGATGGGCAGGTAGGCCGCACCGGTCTTGAGCACGGCGAGCAGCGCCACGACGAACTCGGCCGAGCGGGGCAGCGCGATCGCGACGATCTTCTCGGGGCCCGCTCCCGCGGCGGCGAGCCGGTCGGCGAGGGCCTCGGCCCGCTCGTCCAGTTCGGCGTAGCCGAGCGCGGTTCCGCCGCAGACGACGGCCGTGGCGTGCGGGGTGCGCGCCACCTGTGCCTCGATCCGCTCGGCGACGGTGAGCGGGGGGAACTCGCGGACGGTGTCGGGCCTGGTGACCGGGGCGCCGAGCGACGACAGGCGCCGCGCCGGATCCTCGGTGACCCGATCGAGCAGTTCGCCGAGATCGGTGAGCAGGCCGGTGACGGTCCCGGCGTCGAAGAGGTCGGTGGCGTAGGCGACGAACCCCTCGATCCGCTCCTCGCCCTCGGCGAAGTAGATGTCCAGGTCGAACTTGACGCCACCGGTCTCGGGCAGGAACGGCTCGGCGCGCACGCCGGGCAGCCACAGTCGCACGTCCTCCAGCCGCTGGTGGACGATCATCACCTGGAACAGCGGGCTGCGGGCGAGCGAGCGCTCCGGCGCGAGCCGCTCCACGACCTGCTCGAACGGCACGTCGGAGTTGGAGAACGCGGCCAGGTCGGTGTGCCGGACCCGCTCAAGCAGTTCGGTGAAGGTCGGGTCCCCCGACAGGTCGGTGCGGAGCACGACGAGGTTGACGAACACCCCGACCAGGTCCGCGAGGTCCGCGTCCGTCCGGCCCGCGATGGGCGAGCCGAGCGCCACGTCGTCGCCCGCGCCCGCCCGGTGCAGGAGCGCGGCCACGGCGGCGTGCAGGACCATGAACACGCTGGTTCCGGTCTCCAGGGCCAGCCTGCGCGCACCGGCCAGCGGCAGCTCGAACGAGGCCAGCCCGCCCCGGTGGCTCGCCTCGGCGGGCCGGGGCCGGTCGGCCGGTGGCGTGCTCTCCTCGGGCAGGTCGTGGAGCGTCCGCTCCCAGAAGGCGAGCTGGTCGGCGAACTCGGCGGTCCGGCTCTGCCAGACGGCGTAGTCGGCGTACTGCACGGGCAGCGGGGCCCAGTCCGGCGCGGTGCCCGCGCCGCGGGCGGTGTAGGCACGAGACAGGTCGGCGAGCAGCGGCGTGAACGACCACTCGTCGGCGGCGGCGTGGTGCTGGAGCACGACCAGGACGGACTCCTCGGCGGAGACACGCAGCAGGGTCGCCTGGATCGGCAGGTCGGCACCGAGGTCGAAGACGTGCGAGGCGGCCCGCGCCTCGGCAGCGCGCAGCCGCTCCTCGGTCCAGCCGCGTGCGTCCACCACGTCGAACGCGACCCCGCCGGCCTTCAGGACACGCTGAACCGGCAACCCGTCGGGGCCCTCCACCAGCAGGGTGCGCAGCGCCTCGTGCCGTGCCACGACGTCGCCGAACGCGGCGCGCAGCGCGTCGACGTCGACCGGGCCGCGCAGGCGCAGGCCGAGCGGGAGCGCGTCGGCGGCCGATGGGCCGCGCAGCCGCTCCTCGAACCAGAAGCCGCGCTGGGCCGCCGAGGCGGGGACGACCTCGGGTCTGGTCACGTCGCGCACCCTCGGCCGGGTGCCCCGCACCAGCCTGGGCGCCAGCGTGGCGACGGTGGGCGCCTCGAAGACGTCGGCGATGGTGAGCTCGGCGTCGAGCGTGGCGCGCACCCGGCCGGCGAGGCGGGTGGCCAGCAGGGAGTGGCCGCCCAGCGCGAAGAAGTCGTCGTCGATGCCGACCGTCTTCAGGCCGAGCGTCTCGGCGAAGACCGCGCAGAGCGCCGCCTCTCGGTCGTCGCGCGGCCCCCGGCTCGACACCTGGACCTCGGGTGCGGGCAGTGCGGCCCGGTCGAGCTTGCCGTTGACGGTCCGCGGCAGTTCCTCAAGGGTGACCATCGCACCGGGCAGCATGTATTCGGGCAGCACTCTGGCCGCGGCGGCCCGCAGGTCCGCCTCCCGGAAGCCGGGGCGCGGCACGACGTAGGCGACGAGTCTCCGCTCGCCCGGGCTGTCCTCGCGGACCACGACGGCGACCCGCACGACACCGGGGTGGGCGGCGAGCACGGCCTGCACCTCGTCGGGCTCGATCCGGAATCCGCGGATCTTCACCTGGTCGTCGCCGCGCCCCAGGTACTCCAGCGACCCGTCGCGGCTCCAGCGGGCCAGGTCCCCGGTTCGGTACATGCGCTCGCCCGGCGGGCCGAAGGGGTCGGCGACGAAGCGTTCCGCGGTCAGATGCGGGCGGCCTGCGTAGCCGCGGGCCAGCTGCTCGCCCGCGAGGTAGAGCTCCCCGGGGACGCCGACCGGCGCGGGGCGCAGCGCGGGATCCAGGACGTACGCGCGGGTGTTGGGGAACGGGCGGCCGATCCCCGTCGCCGGCAGGTCGGCGGAGGTCGCCCAGATGGTCGCCTCGGTCGGTCCGTACACGTTGACCGCCGACGCCGCCACCGAGTGGAGGGTCCCGGCGAGCGCGGCCGGCAGGGCCTCGCCGCCGACGAGCACCCGCAGCCCGGCGAGGGCGGCCGGCTCCAGCGAGCCCAGCAGCGACGGGGTGCCCTGGACGATGGTCGCCCCGGCGAGCAGGCCGCCCAGCGCCGCGGGGTCGCGCACGGTCGCGCGTCCGGCCAGCACGACGGTCGCGCCGCTGATCAGCGGTATGTACAGCTCCAGCGCCGCGATGTCGAAGGCGATCGTGGTCACCGCGACGAGCCGGTCGGCGGCGCCCAGGGCCAGGCGCTCCCGCATCGTGAGCAGGAATGCGGTGAGCGCGGAGTGCGGGATGGCCACGCCCTTGGGGCGGCCGGTCGAGCCCGAGGTGTAGATGACGTACGCCAGGTCGCCGCCTCGGGCCGGGTGTGACGGCTCCGGCTCGGGCAGCGCCCCGGACGGTGTCAGCACGGCGGTTCCCTCCGGGAGGAGGGCGGCGGTCTCCGCAGTCGCGATCACGCAGAGCGGGTCCGCGTCCTGGATCATGTAGGCCAGCCGGTCGGCCGGGTGGTCGGTGTCCAGCGGCAGGTAGGCGGCGCCGGACTTCAGCACGGCCAGCAGCGCGACCACCAGGTCCGGGGTACGGGGCAGGGCCAGCGCGACGACCCGGTCAGGTCCCGCGCCACGCTCGCGCAGCAGCCGGGCGAGGCCCGAGGCCCGCCGGTCCAGCTCCGCGTAGGTGAGCGTGCCCGGCTCACCGTCGGCCCCACCGTCGACCCCACCTTCGACGGCGACCGCGTCCGGGGTGCGCGCGACCTGCTCCTCGAACAGGGAGGTCACCGTCGTGTCCTGGACGGGACACGCGGTGTCGTTCCACTCCGCCAGCAGGGCCAGCTCGTCCGCGCCGAGCAGCTCCAGGTCGGCGATCCGCAGGTCCGGGCAGCTCAGCGCGCTCTCAAGCAGCGTCTCCAGGTGGACCAGGAGCGCGTCGACGCGCTCGTCGTCGAACAGCTCGCGCCGGAAGGTGGCCTCGACGGTCATGCCCTGTGGCCTGACGAATGCCTCAAGCGACAGGTCGAAGTGGGTGGTGCCGTTGTGGATGTGCGTCCAGCTCGTGGTGACGCCCGGCAGGTCCAGGTCGCCGATCTCCTGAGTGAGGAAGAGCAGCATGGTGTCGAAGAACGGCGACCTGCCGCGCTGCCGGGCGGGCCGCAACTCCTGGACGATCGTGTCGTACGGCAGCGTCCGGTGGGCGAACCCCTCGGTGCAGGTGTCACGGACCCGGTGCAGGACCTCGCGGAAGGTGGGCGTGCCGGACAGGTCGGTGCGGAGCACGAGGGTGTTGCCGAAGTTGCCGGCCAGCCGCTCGATCTCGGTGTGCTCGCGGTTCATGACCGCCGAGCCGATCGCGATGTCGGTGGCGCCGGTGTAGCGGTGCAGCAGCACCGCGTGGGCGGCGAGCATCACCATGTACGGGGTGACGTTCTCAGCGGCGGCCAGCTTCCGCATCCCCTCGGTGACCGCGTCGTCGAAACGGCGGGCCCGGCGTCCGCCCCGCTCGGAGACGGTCGCGCCCCGTGGGCGGTCGGCGGGCAGGTCGAGGGGCGCGGGCGGCGGGTCGAGGCGCCGCCGCCAGTAGTCCATCTCCTCTGGAGAGTGCGGGCGGCCCTGTTCCCAGGCGGCGAAGTCCGGATACTGGACGGTCAGCGTGGGAAGACCGTCGGGCTCCCCCAGGACGGCGGCCCGGTACATCGCCGACAGGTCGCGCGAGAGCGAACCCCAGGTCATGCCGTCCCAGGCGATGTGGTGCACGACCAGGACGAGGGCGTACCTTCGCGCGTCGAGCCGGAGCAGTTCCAGCCGGATCGGCCTCTCGACGCGCAGGTCGAAGGGGAGCGCCGCGAGTCGCCCGGCGCGCGCCTCGGCGTCGGCGCAGTCGCGCACCGGAAGGTCGAGGGAGTCGTCGGCGAGGACGTGCTGCACCGGCCCGTTCTCGTCATGGTCGTCGTAGACGGTGCGCAGCACCGCGTGGCGGCGGATGAGGGCGCGCAGCGCCTCGCGCAGCGCCTCCGGGTCGAGCTCACCCGACATGTGCACCAGCAGGCAGACGTTGTAGGCCGGGCTGCTGGGAAACGTCCGGTGGTGCAGCCACATGCTCTGCTGCGCGTAGGACAGCGGTGCGGGATCGCCGGACCCGCGTGGGACGATCCGGTCCCTGCCGGGGCTGAGCCCCGCCTCGGCCATCATCCGCCGCATCAGTTCGCGCCGCCGTGCGACGTCCTGCTGTTCCCGCACGCTCAACTCTTTCTTTGTGGGTCCGGGGGCCGGACAGCCGCCCCGCCTGAAGGTTAGGTTAGCCTTGCCTATTAAATCGACACAAGGTTAGCCTTACCTAAATTGATCGGATTTTCCGGTCCCTCAGAGGGGTGGGTCTTGTGTCCTTTGGCATCAGTACAGATGAGATGCGCACGGAGGTGGTCGTCGACAGCCTGGTCGATCCGCTGCACCTGGTCGCCCGTCTGGCCGGCTCAGGGCTGTTCGACGACTACACCGTGTACGAAAGACCGGGCCTGTGGACCTTCGCGGGCGGGGTGTCGGGCGAGGTGATCCTCGAACCCGGAGTCGTGCGCAGCCGCTGGCTGGACGGGCCTGCCGTGGACGAGGCCTGGTCGGACCGGCCCGCCGCGGCGCTGGAGGCGGTGTTCGGCGCGGCCCCCTGGCCGGCCTGGAACGCCTACGGCTGGATCGCGTTCGAGTTCGCCGCGAGCGACCCGGCGGGCCGGCTCGCCCATCTGATCGTGCCTCGCACCGAGGTGCGCATCGAGGCGGGACGCGCGCTGGTGGTGAGCGCCGACGCCGGCGAGGCCGAGCGGGTCGCCAAGCTGCTGTCCGCCCCCGGCGCGTCCCGGGTCGCGGCACCGTCGCCGGTCGACGTGCGCTCCGACGGAGACCACTACCGGTCGCGGGTCGCCCAGGCGATCTCCGAGATCGCCGCCGGGCTCTACCAGAAGGTCATCGTCTCCCGCCGGCTACCGATCCCGTTCCCCGTCGACGTCGTCGCGACGTACGTGTGCGGCCGTGCCGCCAACACCCCGGCCCGCTCGTTCCTCCTCGATCTGGACGGCTTCCAGGCCACCGGGTTCAGCCCCGAGGTGCTGGCGAGTGTCGACGGGCACGGCACGGTCACGACCCAGCCACTGGCCGGTACGCGAGCCTTCGGCCGGGGGGAGAGCACGGACTCACTGACCCGCCACGAGCTGGAGAGCGACCCCAAGGAGATCTTCGAGCACGCGGTCTCGGTGCGCACCTCGCAGCAGGAGCTGTATCGGGTGTGCGCGCCCGACACGGTCCGGGTCACCGGCTTCATGGCGGTGAAGGAGCGCGGCAGCGTGCAGCATCTGGGCTCCAGTGTCAGCGGCGAACTGGCCCCCGGCCGCACCTGCTGGGACGCGCTCGACACGCTGTTTCCCGGCGTGACCGCCTCCGGCATCCCCAAGCCGGAGGCGATCGACGCGATCACCCGGCTGGAGGAGCGCCGCGAGCTCTACTCCGGTGCCGTCCTGACCGTCTCGCGGGACGGGTCGATGGACGCCGCCCTGGTGCTGCGTGCCCTCTACGCCGAGAACGGCCGGGCATGGCTGCGGGCCGGCGCCGGCATCGTGTCCGCTTCGACGCCCGAGCGCGAGTACGAGGAGACCTGCGAGAAGCTCTCCAGCATCGCACCGTACGTGGTCGCGCGCGGGTGAGGGTGCTTTCCTCAGGTCGTGAAAACAGGAGCGCCGCACGCACGAGCCGCCCGGGGAACCGGGCGGCTCGTGCGTGCGGGCGCTCAGCGCAGGCCGGCGGCGAGCTCCTTCTTGCTGACCTTGCCGACCGGGGTGCGGGGGAAGGCGTCGACCAGCTCGACACGGTCGGGCCACTTGTATCCCGCCACGCCGCGTTCCTTCAGGAACCGCTTGATCTCCCGCAGCGTCGGCGCCTGGTCCCGCACGATCAGGAAGGCGCAGGTGCGCTCCCCCATCACCGGATCCGGCGCACCGACCACGGCGGCGTCGTGCACCGCGGGATGGGCCAGCAGGTGGTTCTCCAGTTCCTCGGCCGAGATCTTGTCACCGCCCCGGTTGATCTGGTCCTTGACCCTGCCCTCCACGACGAGATGGCCGGAGGGGAGCATCCGCACCAGGTCTCCGCTCCGGTAGAAACCGTCGGGGGTGAAGGAGCGCGCGTTGTGCTCGGGCGCGCGGTAGTAGCCGCGCAGGGTGTAGGGACCGCGGGTGAGCAGCTCGCCGACCTCGCCGGGGGCGACCTCCACGTCGCCTGCGTCCACCACCAGGATCTCGTCGGCCGGCGACAGCGGCCTGCCCTGCGTGGTGTCGACCAGCTCCCGGGGATCGTCCAGGCGGGTGAAGTTGAGCAGTCCCTCGGCCATCCCCAGCACCTGCTGCACCGCACAGCCCAGCACGCCGGGGACCTGCGCGGCCCGCTCGGCCGCGAACTTGGCGCCGCCCACCTGCAGCAGTTCCAGCGACGACAGGTCCTCCTTCGACCAGGACGCCGCCTCCAGCCAGAGCAGCGCGATGGGCGGCACCACCGCGCACACCGTCGCCCTCTCGCGCTCGATGAGGGGGAACGCCTCGTCGGGCGCCCCGGAGGGCGCCAGCACGACCGTGCCGCCCTTGGCGAACACCCCGAGGATGCCCGGGCAGGCGAGCGCGAAGTTGTGCGCGACCGGGAGCACCACGAGGTAGACGGTCTCGGAGGTGAAGCCGCAGACCTCGGCGCTGGCCTCCAGGTTGTAGACGTAGTCGCGGTGAGTGCGCGGGATGAGCTTCGGAAGCCCGGTGGTGCCACCGGAGAGCAGGAACACCCCCACGTCCGCGGGGTCGGGCCGCTCGTAGGACACCTCCGTCCCCGCGCCGGTGCCGAGGTCGGCCAGCGCGCGGAACTCCTGGGCGTCCCCGTCCACCACGACATGTTCCACCACCAGCGAGCGGGCCAGGTCGCGGTAGTCGAACCCGCCGTAAGTGTCGGGGATGACGTACGCCCTGGCCTCGCTCAGCTCGCACAGGTAGCCGATCTCGCTCCCCCGGTGCGCGGGCAGGGCCAGCACCGGGGCGGCGCCGATCCTGACCAGGGCGAGGAAGACGACGACGAAGGAGGCGGTGTTGGGCAGTTGCACCACGACACGGTCGCCCTGCCGGATGCCCAGCCGCGCGAAGCCGGCGGCGGTGCGTTCGGCGCGGCGATCCAGCTCCGCGTAGGTCAGCCGCTCCTCCCCGGCCACGAGCGCGGTCCGCTCCTTCTCGCCCCCGCCGAGCACGTCCCCGAGCAGCCGGTCGCCCCAGTAGCCCTCGGCCTGGTAGCGCGCCGCGAACTCCTCGGGCCACGGGGTGAACCCCTCCACCGGTCACCGCCCCGCGATCTGGGCCGCCGCGCCGGCGACCGGTTCGGCCGGATCGGAGCCGAGCGCGACGACGCGGTTGGCGCCGTCCACGTGGACGACCTTGGGCCGGTGTGCCTTCGCCTCCGCGGCGTCGAACGTCCCGTACGAGATGATGATGACCAGGTGCCCCGGGTGGACCAGGTGGGCGGCCGCGCCGTTGACACCGATGATCCCGGTGCCGGCCTCACCGGTGATCGCGTAGGTGACGAGACGGGCACCGTTGTCGATGTCGACGACGTGGACCTGCTCGCCCTCGACGATGTCGGCGGCGGCCATCAGCTCGGCGTCGATCGTCAGGGAACCCACGTAGTGCAGGTCCGCCTGGGTCACGGTGGCACGGTGGATCTTTCCATTCATAAGGACCCGCTGCACTGCTCTGTCCTCTTTCCTTAAGGTCAACTAAGGTTAGCCTCACCTTACTAATTCTGCCTGCTGAGGAGAACCCCGAAGATGTTGCGCCGCCTGGCCATGGACATCAGCCCACTGAGGACCAGCAGGGCCTTCCGCGACGTGTTCGTCGCACGTACCGTGTCGGTCTTCGGCATCGGCATGCTCCTGGTCGCGGTGCCCGTACAGGTCTATGCGATGACCGGATCGACGGTACACGTCGGCGCCGTCTCCTCTGCCGAGGGGTTCGCCCTGCTTGCCGGGTTCCTGTGGGGCGGGGTGCTGGCCGACCGGCAGGACCGGCGCCGGTTGATGCTCCTGGCGCGCGGCGCGGCCGGTCTGGGCTTCGCGCTGCTGGCACTGAACGCCTTCCTGCCCTCCCCCTCGCTGGCCGCGATCTACCTGCTCGCGGCCTGGGACGGGCTGGCGACCGGTGTCAGCGTCACCGCGCTGCTGGCCGCGACCCCCGCCCTGGTCCCCCCGGACAAGCTCGTCGCGGCGGGCGCGCTCAACGCGCTGACCGTACGGCTCGGCTCGATGATCTCTCCCGCGCTCGGCGGCCTGACCATCTCGGCGTTCGGCGTCGGCTGGAACTACGCGGCCGCGGCCTTCGGCACCCTGGTCACCCTCGGCCTGCTGACGAGGCTCCCCGCCCTGAGACCGGCCGTCGTGGTCACCGAGAACCCGTTGAGGGCGATCGGCTCGGGGCTGAAGTTCGTGGCCTCGCACCGCGTCGTCGGCTCGCTCATGCTGCTCGGCCTGCTGTTCATGGTGGCGGGCGGCATCCCGGTGCTCATGCCCGCGTTCGCGACCCTGCAGCTGGGCGGTGGCCCGGCCACGATCGGCCTGCTCTACACCGCGCCGGCCTGCGGCGCGGTGCTCGGCTCGCTCACCAGCGGGTGGGTCGTGCACTCGCGCGCACCGGGCAGGGCACTGCTCGTCGCGTCGGTCTGCGGCTTCGTGCTCCTGGCCTGCCTCGGACTGGCCGGGCATCCCGCGCTCGCCATCGCGATCCTCTTCGGGTACGGCTTCGTCGCGTCCATCGAGGAGATCCTCCGCTACGGCCTCATCCAGGCGCACACCCCCGACGGCTACCTCGGCCGGGTGAACGCCCTGTGGGCCGCCCAGGAGACCGGCGGCGAGGCCGTCGGCGCGCTCGGCGCGGGCGCGCTCGGCCGTTACCTGGCCCCCGGTACCGCGATCGTCGTGTACGGAGCGGCCAGCGCCGCGCTGGCGCTGGCCCTGGCCCTCACGCTCACCGGCCTGCGCGGCGCGACCCTGGAGAGCGAACCTCAGGACGCCTAGCCGCGCCACCCCGCGGTGACGACCGGTCAGTCGCCCCCGCCGCCCGTGCCCAGGCGCTCGGCGAGCTCGTCCTCGGACATGCCCTCCACCATGAGCCAGATCTCCGCGACCGCCTCCAGCCTGCCGGAGGTCTCCTCCACCTCGGCGAACCGGCGGGCGACGCGCGAGACGGTCCGCTCGGTGAACAGCGCCCTCAGCGGCAGGGACGAGGCGTCGAGCGCCTCGCGCAGCCGCGCGATGATGGTGGTGGCCAGCACCGAGTCGCCACCGAGCGCGAAGATGTCGTCGTGCGCGCCGACCCGCGGCACGCCGAGCACCTGGCCGACCACCCGGGCGAGCACCCGCTCCAGCGCCGTGGCCGGGGCGGTGTAGGGCGTGCCCGTCTCCCCCGCAGCGGCGGCGACCAGGGCGGCGAGCGCCTTGCGGTCCACCTTGTTGTTGGCCGTGAGCGGCAGCCCGGCCAGGGGCACCAGCAGGTCCGGGACCATGTGCGAGGGCAGCAGCTCCCGTACGTGGGCGAGCAGCTCCGGCGTTCCGGTCTCCATTTCGGGCTCCTCCGCGAGCACGACCGCGGCGGCCAGCCGTGAGCCGGCGAGCAGGCCGACGGCCCTGCGTACCCGGGGGTGGCTCTCCAGCGCGGTCTCGACCTCGCCGAGCTCGATCCGGAACCCGCGCACCTTCACCTGGTGGTCGCGCCGCCCGAGGAACTCCAGCGTGCCGTCCGGCCGGTATCTGGCCATGTCCCCGGTCCGGTACCAGCGGGTGCCCTCGTGCACGACGAAACGGTCGGCGGTGCGCTCGGCGTCACCGGTGTAGCCGTCCGCGACACCGGCGCCGCCGATCCACAACTCGCCCCGCACCCAGTCGGGGCGGTCGCGCCCGGTCTCGTCCACGACCCGGCAGGCCACTCCCCGCAACGGCACGCCGTAGGGGACCGCCGTCCAGTCCGTGGGCACCTCGCCGTCGACCTCCAGCACCGTCGAGTGGATGGCCGTCTCCGTCGTACCGCCGAGCGCGACGAACCGGCACCTCGGCGAACGGTCACGCAACAGCGCGGGCAGGTGGGTGCCGACCCAGTCGCCGCCGAGCAGGACCAGCCGCAGGCTCGGTACGGGGCCGATCCGCAGCAGCATCTCCAGCACCGAGGGCACGCAGTTCAGCACGGTCACCGACCACCGCTCGACCAGCTCGGCCCAGCGGGTGGCGTCGCGCCGCTCGTCCTCTTCCGGGATCACCACGGCGCCACCGCTGGACCAGGGCGCGAACAGGTCGAACACCGACAGGTCGAAGTCGAGGGCCGACACCGCGAGCGAGACGTCCGCCTCACCGAGCGAGAACCGCTCGACCAGGTCCCCGATCGTGTTCATCGCGGCCAGGTGCGAGACCTCCACCCCCTTGGGCTCCCCGGTGGAGCCCGAGGTGAACAGCACGTAGCCGACCTGCCCGGGAGGAACGGGAACCGGTCCTTCCAGCGGCGCGGGGTGCGTCACGGCCGAGGTGAGCGAGACCACGACCCCCGCCGCCTTCAGGATCCTCTCCCGGCGGGCGGCGGGCTGTCCGGACCCGACGGGTACGTACGCGGCACCGGCGGCCAGCGTGCCGAGCACCGCGACGGCCTGGTCGGGTCCCTTGGGCAGTTCGACCGAGACGCGGTCGCCGGGCCGCACCCCCCGCTCGGCGAGGTGGGCGGCGACGCGCAGGGCGCGGTCGGCCAGCTCGCCGTAGGTGAGCGTGCCGTCGGTGCCCCAGTGCAGCGCCACCAGGTCCGGAGTACGCCGGGCCCGCGCGAAGAACCCCTCGTGCAGCGTCCGCGCGGGTGGCGGCGGCTGGGCGTTGAGCTCGTGCCGCCGGCGCAGCTGGTCCGGCGGGGCGCCGATCCCCAGCGGCTCGCTCCAGTCGGCGCCCGGCGCGCCCAGGCGGGTGATCGCGCCCGTGTAGGCGGCGAACATCGCGTCGGCGACGCCGTCGGGGAAAGCCGGATCGCGCACGTCCCAGTTCAGCAGCAGGCCATCGGAGACCTCGGTGACCTGGGCGTCCAGCAGCACCTGCGGCCCCTGGGAGATGATCCATTCCGGCTCGCCGAAGCTGCGCCGCGCCCGCTCCCCGAACAGCTCGCCGAGGTTGAGAGCGCTGGTGTAGACGATCGGGGCCAGCACCTGCTCACCCCGCGCCCGCGACAGGTCTCTCAGCACCTCCACCCCGGAGTAGTCGCTGTGCTCACCGGCCGTGTGCAGCAGCGCCTGCAGTTCGCGGGCGCGCTCGACGAACGGCAGTTCCCGCGACAGGTCCGCCTCCAGCAGGATGGAGCCGGTGAAATCGCCGACCAGGGCGTCCACGTCGGGGTGGATGGGCTCACGGTGGAAGAGCGGCAGGTTCAGCAGGAAGCGCGGGGTCGCCGACCAGGCCCCCATCACCTCGGCGAAGACCGCGGCGAGCGCCATCGCCGGTGTGACACCCTCGCGGTGCGCGCGGGCGATCAGCCGCTGCCTGCCCTCGGGGGGCAACCAGTGGTGTTTGCGCACGACCTTCTCTCCCGGGCGCGGCACGACCGGCAGCTCTGGCGGCCCGGACAGCTCGCCGAGCCGCTCGCCCCACCACCTGCGGTCCCGGTCGCGGGCCTTGGCGCGGGGGTCGGCGGCGAGATAGCGCGCGTAGCTGTAGTCGATCGGCGGCAGGTTCTCGCCCTCGTAGAGCGCGGCGAGGTCGGCAAGCAGCGTGCGGTAGCTCATCGCGTCGGCGGCGACCATGTCGACGTCCAGGTGCAGCCGCGCGGCCCCGGAGGGCAGCAGGCTCAGCCGCGCGTCGAAGACCCGGCCCGTCTCGATGGGAAGCCGTTGGGTGGACATCTGGGCGCGCAGCCGTTCCAGCTCCTGTTCGGGGTCCGGCGCGGCGCGCAGGTCGTGCACCGTGACCGCGGGTCCCGGCCGCTCCGGCAGGACGCGCTGGGTGCCGTCGTCGCGGACGGCGACCCGTAGCATCGGATGCCGCTCGACGAGTGCCAGGACCGCCCTCTCAAGGCGGCCGGGGTCGATCTCGCGGCCGTCGAGCTCCACGTAGAGGTGTGCGGCGACGGAGCCGAGTGACTGGCCTGAGTCTCGGCCGATCCAGTAGGCGTGCTGCATGAGCGCGAGAGGGAACGACTCGCCCGGCTCCGTGGCCTCCCGCTCGGGATCGGGAACGCGGTCCTGGCCTGAACTCGGAACCGGGGCGAGGGCACCGCGTTCGGCGAGTAGCTCCCACCACTCGGCCAGCGTGGGCCGCCGCGCGAGTTCGGCGAAACCGATCTCGACGCCGAGGCGGCGCAGGCGGCCGGTCAATCCCATCAGCTGGATCGAATCCATGCCCAGTTCGATGAGATTGTCGTCCGCCTCCACCGGCTCTCCGAGCAGTTCTGTCAGCGAATCGTGCAGTTCTTCCCTGGTCAGCACAGAGCCCTCCCTAAGTTAGGTAAGGCTAACCTAATTTAAGGATGTTCGGGCGTCAACGCTCGTCTCCGGCCAACCGTGCGACCCGCTCACGCCCGCCCCCGCATCCCCTCGGTCGACAGCAGCCAGATCAGGTAGACGCCGCCCAGCACACCGGTGACCACACCGACCGGCGGCGTGACCGGCAGGTGCAGCGTCGCCAGGTCGCTGAGGACGAGCAGCGCCGCGCCCATCAGCGCGGCCGGCACGAGCTGCGTGCCGGGCCGGCGGGTGAGCCTCCGCACCAGCTGCGGTGCGGCCAGCGCGACGAACGGGACCGGTCCCACCGCCGCGGTCGCCACCGCCACCAGCCCCACGCCCGTCACCACCAGCGCGGCCCGCGTCCGCTGGACCGGCACACCGAGCGCCTGGGCCGCGTCGTCTCCGAGCTCCCCCATCCGCAGCCGGCGCCCGAACGCCATCGTGACCGGAACGAGCACGGCCATGGCCAGGGCCAGCGGCCACGCGTGTGGCCAGCCCCTGCCGGTCAGGCTGCCGGTGAGCCAGAACGCCGCCTCGTACGCCTCGCGCAGTTCGGCCCGGGTGACGAGGTAGGCGTTGAACGACTCCAGCATCGCGGCCGCGGCGACCCCGACCAGTACCAGCCGGTAGCCGTGCACCCCGCCGCGGTAGGCGACCAGGTAGACGGCGAGCGCGGTCAGCACCGCACCGAGGACGGAGCTGGCCGCGATGGCAGCGGTGCCGCCGCCGACGACCAGGATCTGCAGCAGCGCGCCGGTGGCCGAACCCGTGGTGAACCCGATGAGGTCGGGACTGCCCAGCGGGTTGCGCGTGATGCTCTGGAAGATCGCACCGCTCAGGCCCAGGGCCGCCCCGGCGAGCAGGCCGGTGACGGCCCTGGGCAGGCGCAACGTGAGCACGATGAACTCCGTCGCGCGCTCTCCCCGCCCGGCCAGCGCCTCCACCACCTCGGTGACGGAGACGGGGAAGTCTCCACTGCCGACCACGAGCACCGCCGCCCCCAGCGCGACGCCCGCCAGCACGGCACACACGGCGACGGCCCGCGGCCGCCACCGCACGGACATGCTCCCGACGCGCAGCACACGATTCATGCTCACAGCTGGGGAACCCTTCCGCGACGGACCATCAGTGCCAGCAGGGGGGCGCCCAGGAACGCGGTGACGATGCCCGTCTCCAGCTCGCCGGGCGGCGCGACCACGCGACCGACGATGTCCGCGCCGAGCAGCAGCACCGGCGCCAGCAGCAGCGAGTACGGCAGCACCCAGCGCTGGTCCGGGCCGACCAGCGCCCGGGCCACGAAGGGCACCGCCAGCCCGACGAAGGCGATCGGCCCCACCGCCGCCGTGGCGGCGCCGCACAGCACCACGACCGCCAGCGCCCCCAGCGCGCGGATCCGGCCCGCGCGTACGCCCAGCGCCTGTCCCGTGTCCTCCCCCAGCGCCAGCGCGTTGAGCGGGCGCGCCAGGCAGAGCGCCAGCACCGTCCCCGCCAGCAGGAACGGGCCGATCTGCGCGAAGACGCCGAGGTCGCGTCCGGACAGCGAGCCCACCTGCCAGAACCGGAAGCCGTTGAAACCACGCGGGCTGAGCAGCATCACCCCCGCCGTCAGCGAGCTGAACACCGCGTTGATCCCGGCTCCCGCCAGGACCAGCCGCGCGGGGGTGGCGCCGGAACGGCCGCGCGACCCGATCACGTAGACCAGCAGCGCGGCCCCGGCGGCCCCGAGGAACGCCGCCCACACGTAGACGAGGACCTCGTCCACCCGGAACAGGCCGACCACCGTCACGACCGCCATCGCCGCGCCGCCGTTGACGCCGAGCAGACCGGGTTCGGCCAGGGGATTACGGGTCAGCGCCTGCATCAGCGCGCCCGCCAGGCCGAGCGCCGCCCCCACGGCCACCCCCAGCAGCGTGCGCGGCAGCCGCAACTCCTGGATGATCAGCGCGTTCTCCGAGCCGTCGGGAGCGAACACGCCCGAGAGGACCTGGTCCAGCGGGATCTGCTTGGCGCCGATCGCGATGCCTGCCAGCACGGTGAGCAGCAACAGGCCACCGAGCAGACACAGGCCGGTCAGCCGTCTCCGGATATACGCGCTCTTCACGGGGGGAGCCACAGAGATTAAGTTAGCCTAACCTAATAAGAATGGCGACGCGCGGCCCCGAGCCTGCTCTTCGACCTACGCCGCGAGCCGATTGCGGCGGCGTCCCCTTGCCACTTGCCCGGAGCTTGGCGGCGCCCCGAGAAGGCGGCCGAGGTCAGGAGACCTTTGTGAAGGTCATGTCCATCCAGTGCCGCCAATCCGAGCCATTGTCGACGCGTTCCCACCTGGCCGTCATGGTGTTGCGATCTTCAGCGATCACCAGTGTGGCCCGTTCTGTTTCGCCGGTGAACGTCCAGACGCCGTCGTCGTTCACGCTCGCCCGCATCGTGACGAAGTTGCCCTGGTTGTCGAAGGAGCGCATGGGATAGGTCCGGGTCGCCGGATCGTAGGGGCCTATCATTTCGATGACTTCGACCTTGTCATCGTTGATGCGCACGTCCACACGGTGGATGAGGAAGAACCCACCCCCCAGCCACTCGTATGTGTCGAATCCGGCGATCTGGATCGCGGGTTCGACCGGAGTGGCGACCGTCTGCCCCTGTGAACGCCACTGGCCGACCAGCGCGTTCAGGCGCTCGTTCTCTGACATCGAGACTCGATTCTTGTCAGTCATGACGTGTCTCCCCTGATCCGAAAAGTATGTAAGATATTGCTTAAATACTTACAATAGCTCCGGTGGATGCCGCAAGCGGACCTGGGGGAAGGCGGTGGATGGTGGACGAGGCGTTGCGAGCGGTCGCCGACCCGACCCGTCGCACGATCCTCATGCTGGTACGCGACCGCGAAGTATCGGCGGGCGACATCGCCCGGCATTTTTCCGATATCAGCCGCCCTGCGGTCTCCCAGCACCTGCGGATCCTGGTCACAGCCGGGCTCCTCGACATCCGTCGCGCCGGCAACCGGCGTTTCTATCGGCTACGCCCCGAAGGGCTCGCCGAGGCGGCGACGTTCCTGGAGACGATGTGGTCGGCCCCGCTTGGCCGACTCAAGGACGCGGCCGAGCGAGAGGAACGCGTGCGCACCGGTGAGGACGACGTGAAGGGATCATGATGAGCGCCAGGGAGAGCAGGACGATCGAGCAGACGTTGCGCATCCAGGCCCGGCCCGAGACGATCTGGCCGTTCTTCACCGATCCGGCCCGCTTGGCCCAATGGTGGGGTGCGGCAGAACTGGACGCCCGCTCTGGTGGCGCCTTGCGCGTGTACATGCAGGAAGGCCCGCGCCCGGTGATGTGCGGTCAGTTCGTCGAACTCGTGCCCTATGAACGGATCGTCTTCACCTTCGGCTGGAAAGCCGCTCCCGGAGTGCCCGACATCCCACCCGGCAGCTCCCGCGTCGAAATCACCCTCGTCCGGGATGGCGGCGGCACCGAGCTCACCCTACGACACAGCGGCCTGCCACCCCTGCTCGAACACGAGACCGGCCACGGCTGGACGCACCTACTCCACCGTCTCGGCGAAACGGCGGAACGGCAGTACTACTGACCATCGCAATGCGCACCACCACGCCGAGGCTTGTCTTCGCGCGGCGAGGCTCACCGTCAACGGCGATGTGCCGCTCAGCCTCGGGTACGTCGCGCAGCACACCGACGAATACGAGGGCGCGTGGTGGTCGGTTGATACACCGCCGTCTCATCCACGGGAAGACGCGCCGCCGCCACAGCCGATCCTGGCCGGCCCGGTATGCCCTCCGCAGAGTCTTGTCGGCGCCTTCGTGTTCGCCACCCTGCTTGCCGGAGGTGCTCTGGCAGCGACCCGGCCGCCCCACCCGGTGTGGCGAATCCCGACACCGAGGGCCGGAACGGGCCCGTCACGACCGGCTCTCTCCCCGCTCGACGCGACGAGCGGGCCCTCCAGGGCCAGCGTCTTGGTGACGCCGATGATGCCCGCCTTGGCCGCCGCGTAGGCCGTCTGGCCGAAGTTGCCGAACAGGCC
>NZ_JBEOZN010000061.1:0-55605 GCF_040298085.1 Streptosporangium sp. NPDC001681
GCCTTCCCCCTGGCCCCGGTCGACCCGCCCCCGGGGTCTGCGGGGGGCCCGGCCCCCCCCCGGGCGTGGGACCTCGTCTCACGCGGTCCGGCGGCGCGATCGTCTCCGCCGGGCGGTGTCCGCCGGGATCGAAGCCCGGATGACGGCCCCGAGGCGGCATCCCGGGGCGGCCGGTCGGGCTCGGCGCGCACCTTCGAATCCCGGTCGGGCGGTACCGGGTATCGCCCTCATCACCTCGCGAGCACCTCCTCACCGTCCCGCACGGCTCCGTGCCGGCGCGCGTGGGCGCGAGCACGGCACGCGGACGATGCCTGGGCGGACGGGGCGAATCCCCATGGGCCGCAAACCACGGGGTCCGTGCTCACGCTCCCCGTGCAATTTCGGACGGCTTTCTGCATAGCGCAGAAACTCCCTTTTAAGCATGTCCAATATCGCCTGACGCCCGCCGTCGGCATCCGATACTTCGCTAATGCCGCAAAGGTGCTCTTGGGGGCTTCCCATTTCAGAGTTTTCCGCGAGGTGCCGTCAAGGCGCCAGACGGCGTGGCCGTCGAAGAGTGCCAGGAAGAGATCGATTTTCCCGGGGAAAAGCGGGAAGCTCGCTTCCGCCGAGGATGCGGCCCCGCGGGTGCGCGCCGCCGCGGCGGTTCCGGCGAAACCTTGTTCTGCCAGGACTTCTGTTGTCGCAGCCAGGGGGGCACCTGCGGGCTCGTGCGGGGGCACGGCCGTGACTTAACCCCAAAGGCACTGACATATCATGAGTACTTCACGTAGCACCTAGTATGTCAATAGTGGGCGCGCGCTATGAAGAGTAGAACTTGACGACCTTTGAACAAGGCGTTTACCGTTCCTGGCGGACGGTATTCATTTCCGGCGTCTCGCGCCCGGTTTCCAGAGTGGGGGGAGTGACTCTTGATGGCATATCCAGAAGTGGATTCTCGCCATGGCGACAGCCCCCTGGGCATGAGTGATATCGGTCTCAGTGACGACGACCTCGTGCTGCTGGCTGAACTCGCCAAGGGCGTCACCGTCGACAGGGTGGGCCGCCGCCTCGATATCAGCGGCCGGACCGTCAGGCGCAGGCTCAGAGGCATCTGTGACCGCATCGGTGTCGCCACGGCGATCGAGGCCGTGGCCTGGGCGGCCCGCCGCCGCCTGATCTAGGCCCTGCCCTTGGCTGTTCTGCCCACCGCGGTCAGGGGGCGCCCCGCCGCGTTGCCGTCGGTCACCGCGGCACGCTGAGGCTTCCTCCTCCGCCCTGCAAGGCGCCACCTGACCGATCCTCGCCACGGCAGGACCCACCTGGCAGGGCTCACAGGCCCTGTCTCGCGGATACTCTGCCCACCGCGGTCAAGCCGGCGCCTCACCGCACCTGCGGGCACCGTCCGAGGGGCGCAAGTCTGCGGGGTACCCGTCTGACCGGCCCTCGGCACGGCAGGATTCGCCGCCCGGCCAAGGGCCGGGCGGCTCGCGATCCGTGACCGGCCCGGCTCAGCCGCTCAGTCGGCGATCCGCACCCCGCCGGCGAAGGGCCGGTTGTCGATCGTGGCGATGTGGATGACGTCACCCGTCCGGGGCGCGTGGACCATCAGGCCCGCGCCGATGTAGATCCCGACGTGGTGCAGGTCGCTGTAGAAGAAGACCAGGTCGCCCGGGCGCAGGTCGTTTTTGGAGATGTGGGTGCCCGCGGTCCACTGGTTGCCGGTGTAGTGCGGCAGGCTGATGCCGACCTTCTGGTAGGCCCACATGACCAGCCCGGAGCAGTCGAAGGAGTTGGGGCCCTCGGCGCCCCAGACGTACGGCTTGAGTTGCTGGGTGAGCGCCCAGCGGGCCGCCTCCGCCGCCTTGCCGCTGCCCACGATGGGCACGTCGACCTTCACCCGGGCACCCCTGTTGCTGACGGCCCTGGTGCGTACCTCGCTGAACAGGTCGCTCTCGACCCGCGCGACCAGTCGCTCGATCTTGCTGCGCTTGCCCTCGATCTCCTCCAGGAGCACCTTGACCTCTGAGGTCCTCGCCTTGGCGCCGGCCTGAGCCCGCTCGGCGGCCTCGATCGCCCGGCCGACCTGGGCGACCTCCTCGCTCTGCTGCTGCTGGAGGGCGTAGTTGGTGGTGGCCTGGTCGAGGAAGGTGTCGGGGTCGGTCGCCTGGGTGAAGGCGAGCCCGGAGTTCAGGCCGCCGGACATGTAGTTGCTCTGCGCGAGGAGGGTGGCCTTGGCACGCCGGGTCGCGAGCTCCGACTCGCTCGTCGCGAGGGTCTTCTTGGCGCTTTCCGCGGCTCGCTGGGCCTGCTTGAGCCTGACCCGCTCGCCGTTGTACTGCTCGGCGAGCGTGCCGATCTCCTCGTGCAGCTTCTCGGCCTGCTTGGCCAGTTGCTGGAGGCTGGGCTCGGGATCCGCCGTGGCCGAGACCAGGGGGGTGCCGAGGGTCATGATGGCGAACGCCAGGCCGATGACCGCCATGCGGCGACTCCGCCTCCGCGGCGCGCGTTCTCGACAGCGGGCGTCGCCGCCCGCGTGCTCTCCTGCGCGGTCGCGCATGCGCTTCACCAACGGGCTCCTCTCCTCGGCCGCCTACCGGGTTAGCTGACGGGTTCGGGCCGGAGGCAGCCCTACCGGGTGCACCGGTGGCACTCGGATTCACCCCGAAGGACGTGGTGGGTCCCCGGTTCCCCTGGTCGGGAGATTCGGCGGGTCAGGCTTTTACGTCTCTGACATCGAGCACGGAGATTAGTGCACTCGTGGTTCCTGCTCAACCAGAACTGCGAACTCAGTAGAGGTTTCGCAACTGAAATGTCACGGAAAGATCACATGCCAATATGATCAACATGGCCATTACGCTGCCTTTGCCTTCCTCGCGGCGGGCGCGGCGCGGGTCTTCCCAGGTCCGGGACCGTGCCAAAGATGAGCTGCGACACATTGGAGACGTCGTGCGCCCAGCGTGGTAATCCAACTACCAAGGGTCATGTGATGCCCCCGGGGCGAGAGTTAAGGATGAGCCGTAATTGAAGGCCGGAGAGGACGTACGCTGATCGGTCATGGAGCAGCTTGCGGAGCATTCTCCCGTGCCGTTCGCGAATCCCGGGAAAGAGGGGGAGCGGCGAACCGGATCCGAGGGAGAGGAGCGGGGGTCACCCGTTCCCGGCGCCACCCCGGCGGTCACGGTCCGCCGTGCCCGCACCCCGGACGTCCGTGCCATCAGGCGGCTCGTCGACACCTACGGTGGAGTCGGCCCGCGCCTGCTGGAGAAGGCCACCGTCACCCTGTACGAGGACATCCAGGAGTTCTGGGTCGCGACTGACGCGGAGGGGATAATCCTCGGCTGCGGGGCGCTTCATGTTCTCTGGGAGGATCTTGCCGAAATTCGGACCGTTGCCGTCGATCCGACCCGCAGGGGAATGGGAATCGGCCATCGGATCGTCTCGGTGCTCATCCGCACGGCCGCCGAGCTGGGCCTGCGCAGGGTCTTCTGCCTGACCTTCGAGGTCGGCTTCTTCGCCCGGCACGGATTTCAGGAGATCCAGGGCACACCGGTCGCCCCGGAGGTCTACGCCGAACTTCTCGCCTCCTACGACGAGGGCGTCGCGGAGTTCCTCGATCTGGAGCACGTCAAGCCCAATACCTTGGGAAACACCCGGATGCTGCTGCACCTGACACACGAGCCAGACTCTGATGACTTTAGAGATGACTGACGGGAAAGGTGACTGTTGATTCCTATGTCGATACCTTGTGCAGCAGCAAGCATGTGCGTCTGACATTTGCCACATGCGCAGTCTAAGTGAGGTGACGCGGTGAGCAACGGACAGCCGCCGTATCCACAGGATGATCCCGAGCGCAGTCGTACACCTTCGGGACAGCCGGATTACGGGCAGTACAACCCGGGGCGTTCCCCTGGCGAACCCGACCCCGATGTGACGATCATGGGATATCGGTCGGAGGGATCGCAGCCGAACACCGGCCCCGGGCAGACCCAGCCCGGCTATGGTCAGCAGGGCTACGGCCAGCAGCAGGGGTATGGGCAGCAGTCGTACGGCCAGCAGGGGTATGGGCAGCAGCAGTCGTACGGTCAGCAGGGCGGGACGGACGCGTACGGCCAGCAGCAGGGCTATGGCCAGCAGGGCGGGACCGGCGCGTACGGTCAGCAGCCCGGCTACGGGCAGCAGGCGTCCCACGAGCAGCCCGGCTACGGCCAGCAGCCCGGTTACGGGCAGCAGCAGCCGTCCCAGCCGGGTTACGGGCAGCAGCAGTACGGTCAGCAGCAGCCCGGCTACGGCCAGCAGCCCGGTTACGGCCAGCAGCAGCCGTCCCAGCCGGGTTACGGGCAGCAGTACGGTCAGCAGCAGCCCGACTATGGCCAGCAGCAGTACGGGCAGCAGCCCGACTACGGCCAGCAGCCGGGTTACGGCCAGCAGCCCGGCTACGGGCAGCAGCAGTACGGGCAGCAGGGGTACGGCCAGCCTTACGGTGGTCCCCCCGGCGCTCCCGGCCCGCTCGCCGAGTGGTGGCAGCGCCTGGTGGCGCGGATCATCGACGCGATCATTCTGGCGATCCCGGGGGTGATCATCAGTGCGGTGCTGACCGGCCTCCTGGTTACGGCTCCCAGTTTCAACCTCGCGACGGGCGCCAGCACCGACGGGAGCGGCGTCTTCCTCGCGAGCCTTCTCATCTCCCTGGTCAGCGCGGCGATCTACTTCGCCTACGAGTTCTTCATGATCAGTAGGGGTGGGCAGACCGTCGGCAAGATGGTCATGGGCATCAAGATCGTGCCCGTCGGCAGCACCCTGCCGCCGGGCGGGCTCAGTTCCGACGTCGCGCTCAAGCGCGGCGGTGTGTTCTTCGGCCCGCAGTTCCTGAGCTGGATCCCCCTCCTCGGCTGGATCGTCAACATCTTCAGCCTCGTGAACGTGCTGTGGCTGCTGTGGGACAAGCCCCTGCAGCAGGCGCTGCACGACAAGGTGGCCGGGACGGTCGTCGTCAAGATCAAGTAGTTCCGGGTAAATCGGGGCCGGCGGTTGAACCGCCGGCCCCGATTTCGCGCCCGGACCAGAAAAACGGAGACCGTTAGGGGTGGGTAACCGTCTCGGCCGCGGAAGCCACGGAAGCGTAAAAATCATTTGCCGCGCCATGGGCGACGCGGGGGGACTTATGATCGAACCCCGGCGTGCTCCGGCGGAATATTCGTGTTTGAGGCCGGACAAGGGGCTCAGGAGAGCCCGCAAGCCGCTATGAGACGCCAATGCCGGATCTGCCCCCGTCGAGGGTTCGCACACCAGTCATCGAATGGTGGGAGCGGCCCGCCTCCCGCATCCCCGGTGACGGCCCGCGGGTTTCTCTCCTTCACCTTCCGTCGCGCGTTCAGGGGTCTTCTCGCGGAGCTGGATCATGGGTGTGTGGTGTTGCCCGGGTTGTCCCGTGAGCCCATCGTCTTTGGTGGTTATACGGTCTACGACTATGTACTCCACGCCAGAGTGGGTCGTACTCTTGGTAAGAAAGCGTTGAAGATCCGTCTTGTTCCGCAGGCTTGCGTCGCATCGGCTGCCGCCCGGGTGATGAAGCGAGCCGCTCTCCATCCAGGTGTTCTGCCGACGGTGGACATTCTCGCGATGAACCGCCCGCGGTGATCTCCGGTTCCGTGACAAGGCGTTGTTCATCCTGGTGGGAAGGCTCTCCCACCAGGGGCTTCGCCCCTCCGAGGCCGGTGGCGCAGCGGCCGGAGAGCGGGCGGGCATTGGTATTTCCGAAGGCGACGATGATCACCTGATCATCCTGTCGGTTTTTCCCTGCGGCTTTACGACTGCAACCGGTAAGGCGGCTGGAGAGAAGCATTAGGCTGGAGAGCGACGGGCCTGGTCGCCCCTGCTGACGCACGTCGCCGTCCGGTGGCGCTATGGTCATCTGTGGGCGGTTCCAGACTGATCGGGCGGACACCCGCGTGGCTCGGGAGTCGTCGCCAAATTTTCATGGTCTCCAGAAAGCCACCTAGCGGTACGGAGCGAGGACGAATGTACGACGTATTGTCCGCGTTGATACCTCCGGCGGTCGTCGGCGGAGCCTTCATCTTCGGAGTCGTCAAGCTACTTCGGAGTGAAGCCGCCGGTCGCCGGCCAAAACAGTCCGACCCGGCCGAGTCGCAGAACAGCTGATCCACCGGAGCACCGACTGAGAGTGTCTCGGTCGGCTGTGAGAATCGCCGGGCTCCTGGAATTGCCGCTCTTCGATCGCGGGTATATGTTTAGCTTGCGAATGAAACAATACTCCGCGAAAGGATTGTGTAGATGGCCAAGCAGATCCAGGAGATTCTCATCGACGACCTCGATGGGGGCGAGGCCAATGAGACTGTCGCCTTCGCGATTGACGGCACCAGCTATGAGATTGACCTGAGTGACGTTAACGCGAAGAAGCTCCGCGACTCCCTGTCGCCTTTCGTGCAGAGCGCCCGTCGTTCCGGCGCGCTGGCACCCCGCCGCCGCCGCGCGGGTGGCGCGCGGGCACTCACGCGAGAGAAGAGCGCCGACATCCGGGCATGGGCGAAGTCCCACGGCCTTAATGTCAGCGAGCGCGGTCGAATCGCCTCCAAGATCGTCGAGCAGTACGAAGCGGCTCACTAGATCGGCTCAGTGGATCGAGTGAATCATGCGGTTATGGCGGTCACGGTGGGGTCCGGTGGCGGCCATGACCGCATGATGTGTTTGTCTGGTGGACAAACGTCGTTCGCTTGCGGCGTAGCGGGAACATCCCACCCCCCGTAAGTAGTTGGATGGAGGGTGAACGCCCTGCTCTCGGGGAACGTCTTCTGCATAGAGCGGTCGCCGGGTCGGGGCTACCATGCGGGATGACAGGGCCCGGATATCCCGGACCTGCCTGACCGCTCTGTGAGGAGCGACGAGATGTTCGAGAGGTTCACCGACCGCGCACGGCGGGTTGTCGTCCTGGCCCAAGAAGAGGCCCGGATGCTCAACCACAACTACATCGGTACGGAGCACATTCTTCTTGGCTTGATCCATGAAGGTGAAGGCGTTGCCGCCAAGGCTCTGGAGAGCCTCGGCATCAGTCTTGAAGGTGTGCGTCAGCAGGTCGAGGAGATCATCGGCCAGGGCCAGTCCGCGCCGTCGGGGCACATTCCGTTCACCCCGCGTGCCAAGAAGGTCCTTGAGCTGTCCCTGCGCGAGGCGCTGCAACTGGGGCACAACTACATCGGCACCGAGCACATCCTGCTCGGCCTCATCCGTGAGGGCGAGGGCGTGGCCGCCCAGGTGCTGGTGAAGCTGGGCGCCGATCTCAATCGGGTCCGCCAGCAGGTCATCCAGTTGCTCCACGGCTACCAGGGCAAGGAACCGACCGCCGCCGGCGGTCCGGCCGAGGCCGCTCCTTCGACCTCTCTGGTGCTTGACCAGTTCGGCCGCAACCTGACCCAGGCCGCTCGCGAGGGCAAGCTCGATCCGGTCATCGGCCGGGAGAAGGAGATCGAGCGGGTCATGCAGGTCCTGTCCCGCAGGACCAAGAACAACCCGGTCCTGGTGGGTGAGCCCGGCGTCGGCAAGACCGCCGTCGTGGAGGGCCTGTCCCAGAAGATCGTCAAGGGCGAGGTGCCCGAGACGCTCAAGGACAAGCAGCTCTACACCCTGGACCTGGGCGCCCTGGTGGCGGGTTCGCGCTACCGCGGTGACTTCGAGGAGCGCCTGAAGAAGGTCCTCAAGGAGATCCGCACCCGCGGCGACATCATCCTGTTCATCGACGAGCTGCACACGCTCGTCGGTGCGGGCGCCGCCGAGGGAGCGATCGACGCCGCCAGCATCCTGAAGCCGATGCTGGCCCGAGGCGAGCTGCAGACCATCGGTGCCACCACCCTGGACGAGTACCGCAAGCACCTGGAGAAGGACGCGGCGCTTGAGCGGCGTTTCCAGCCGATCCAGGTGGCCGAGCCCAGCCTCAGCCACACGATCGAGATCCTCAAGGGTCTGCGGGACCGCTACGAGGCCCACCACCGCGTCTCCATCACCGACGGTGCCCTGGTGGCCGCCGCGCAGCTGGCCGACCGCTACATCAGCGACCGGTTCCTGCCGGACAAGGCGATCGACCTCATCGACGAGGCCGGCTCGCGCATGCGCATCCGCCGCATGACCGCGCCGCCGGACCTCCGCGAGTACGACGAGAAGATCGCCAATGTGCGGCGCGACAAGGAGTCCGCGATCGACGCGCAGGACTTCGAGAAGGCCGCCGCCCTCCGGGACCAGGAGAAGCAGCTCCAGCTCAAGCGCGAGCGCCGCGAGAAGGAGTGGAAGGCCGGCGACATGGACGTCGTCGCCGAGGTCACCGAGGAGCTCATCGCCGAGGTCCTGGCGACCGCCACCGGCATCCCGGTCTTCAAGCTCACCGAGGAGGAGTCCCAGCGACTGCTCCGCATGGAGGACGAGCTGCACAAGCGGATCATCGGCCAGGACGACGCCATCAAGGGTCTGTCCCGCTCGATCCGCCGCACGCGCGCCGGTCTGAAGGACCCGCGCCGCCCCGGTGGCTCGTTCATCTTCGCCGGTCCTTCCGGTGTCGGTAAGACCGAGCTGTCCAAGGCGCTGGCCGAGTTCCTGTTCGGGGACGAGGACGCGCTGATCATGCTGGACATGTCGGAGTTCATGGAGAAGCACACCGTCTCCAGGCTGTTCGGCTCGCCTCCCGGCTACGTCGGATACGAGGAGGGCGGCCAGCTCACCGAGAAGGTGCGGCGCAAGCCGTTCTCGGTCGTCCTGTTCGACGAGATCGAGAAGGCCCACCCCGACATCTTCAACTCGCTGCTGCAGATCCTGGAGGACGGTCGTCTGACCGACGCCCAGGGCCGGGTGGTGGACTTCAAGAACACCGTCATCATCATGACGACGAACCTGGGCACCCGGGACATCTCCAAGGGTCAGGGGGTCGGCTTCGCGAAGAGCAACGACGCCGAGTCCAACTACGACCGGATGAAGTCCAAGGTGCAGGAGGAGCTCAAGCAGCACTTCCGGCCGGAGTTCCTGAACCGTGTCGATGACATCGTGGTCTTCCACCAGCTCACGCCGAAGGAGATCATCCGCATCGTCGACCTGATGCTGGCCCAGGTGGGTCTGCGTCTGAAGGACCGCGACATGGGGATGGAGCTCACGCAGGAGGCCAAGCAGCTGCTGGCCGACCGTGGCTACGACCCGGTGATGGGCGCCCGCCCGCTCCGTCGTACGATCCAGCGCGAGCTGGAGGACACCCTGTCGGAGAAGATCCTGTACGGCGAGCTCCGTCCCGGCCAGATCGTGAAGATCGGGATCGAGGGCGAGGGCGAGAACGCGAAGTTCACCTTCGTCGGTGAGGACGCGCCGGTCGACCGGGTTCCCGACTCGGCCGCCGCCATCGCGGAGCCGATCCAGAACTAGGCCCAGAACCGGGCATCGTCCCGCGGGCCCTGGCCGTTGAGGATCGGTCAGGTGGTGCCTCGCAAGGTTGGCGGAGGTCATCGCAGCACGCTGCGGTGACCGACGACAACCCGGCGAGGCGTCGTCCGTCTCGCCGCGGTAGGCGGAAGAGCCAAGGCGCAGGACACCGGGCATGGCCCGATCAGGCAGGAAGGACAGACCCCGCCGTGAGGATACTCACGGCGGGGTCTGTCTATTTGTTACCTAAGAAGGTGTCTCGCCACGATAGGTAGTACTACACTGCGTAGAGCGAGTTCGATAAGTCTTGCCCGAGTGATCCGTGGGTTGCAGTGATCATGGTGAGATCGGCGTCGAGGTCAGCCTGGCGGCGTACCGGGAAATCAGCTTCGTGAGTGACGCGGAGCCCGGTGGTCGCACGGGATGCTTTGGACGGCCGGGTCGAACTCCGGGCAGGGAGAGCCTCCGGCTCACGGCGCTGGAACACCGGCGCGGGGCGATCGGAGACGCTTACACGGAAGTATGTTTTGGAGGCACGCATGCGTTTACGGCACGAGGACGGGACGCTCGTTCACCTGGCCTACAACGCGGGCGTGCACCCCGCCGAGGACCTCGAGAACCTCATCGCGCACCTGACGAGATACGCGGTGCCGGTGCGCAAGCGCCTCGGAGTGGAGCGGATGGGCGTCGGCCTCTGGCTCTCCCCGAGCGTCGCCGACCATCTCACCGCGGACCGGATAGAGCTGGTGCGCCTGCGCCGCTCCCTTGAGGAGCGCGGCCTGGAGGTCGTCAGCCTCAACGGAACCGGCGGCAGGAACCAGGAGTCCCCCGGTCCCGACTGGGCCAAGCCCGAGCGTTACCGCTACACGATGGCACTCGCCAAGATCCTGGCCTTCCTGCTCCCGCAGGACGTCCGCTTCGGAAGCATCTCCACCATCCCCATCGGCTGGCGCCGCGACTGGCCGGCCGACCTGCACGCGATAGCCTCGCGCCGGCTGGAGCGCCTCGCCCGCGAGCTGCGCGGGCTGTACAGCGTCACCGGAAAGACGATCAGGGTCGGCTTCGAGCCGTGGCCCGGCTGCGTCCTGGAGACCACCAAGCAGGCGCTCGACAGGGTCTCCGGCATCGACTCCGAGCACCTGGGGGTCTGCCTGGACGCCTGTTACCTCTCCGGCGGCGCTGAGGAGCCCGGAGTCGCCCTGCGCGGCCTGGCGGACGCCGGAGCTCCTGTCGTCAAGCTCGGCCACGTGCACAACCACATGGCCGCCGCCTGCCAGGAACTGCCCAGCACCCGTTCGGTCCTGGAGGACACCCTCACCGCGATGCTCTCCGGCGCGGTGAACGGCACCGCTCACATCGAGGTGGAGACGCACGACCTGGCCGTGCCGCTTCGGGCCAAGGGGCCCGGCGCACTGGTCAACGTGATCGCCGAGGAACTCGACTGGGCCCGCACCAGCCTCACGGCGCTCGGCCTGCGCCTCGCCGCCTGATCGCCTTCGCCCGCCGGACTCGCGGCGCGGCAGTGGAGCCTTTCCCGCCGTGCACGGAGGCCCCGGCGGGAAAGGCGCCGGCCTGCTCCACCCGGTGACCGCGAGCCGGGCGGCAGGTGCCCTCGTCGAGGGCGCGTTCCCGCGGTGAGGTGTCGATCGTGGCGCGTTCAGCCGGGTAGGCGGTAGGTGCCGTCGTCGAGGACCTCGGCCAGGCCGTCGGAGATCAGGCCGTCGAGGGCGCGCTCTCGCTGCGGGGCGTCGTCCCAGACCACGTCGAGAGCGTCCTTGGGCACCGGACCGTGGGCCTGGCGCAGAACCGCGAGAAGGCGGCCGCGGCACTGACGGTCCGTGCCCGCGTACGTCTGCCCCCTGCGCACGGGACCCTCGTAGGCGGGCTTGCCCGCCAGGCGCCAGGCGCACAGGTCGCTGACCGGGCAGTCGGCGCAGCGGGCGGCACGAGCGGTGCAGACCAGTGCGCCGAGCTCCATGACGGCGACCGCCCAGACGGGGGCGCGGTCGGCGTCGGGGAGCAGCGAGGTGGCGAGCCTGCGCTCGGGGGGCGTGGTGGCCTTCGGCGGATATTCCTCGCCGCTGACGGCCCGCGCCAGGACCCGCCGCACGTTGGTGTCGAGAACCGCGTGCCGGCCCCCGAAGGCGAAGCTGGCGACCGCGGCCGCGGTGTACTCGCCGACGCCGGGCAGCGCCAGCAGGGTGTCGTGCTCCGAGGGGACCTCACCGCCGTGCCGGTCGGTGATCGCGCGGGCGCACGCGTGCAGGTTCAGCGCCCGGCGGGGGTAGCCGAGGCGGCCCCAGTGGCGTACGGCCTCACCGGGGGGCTCGGCGGCGAGGGAGGCGGGCGTGGGCCAGCGCTCCATCCACTCGGTCCAGACGGGCAGCACCCTGACCACCGGTGTCTGCTGCAGCATGATCTCGCTGACCAGGATCGACCAGGGCGAGGCGCCGGGCGCCCGCCAGGGAAGGTCGCGGGCATTGCCGGCGTACCAGTCGAGGACGGGTTCGAGTAAGCGGTTCGACTCGGGCACCTTTTGACGATAGTGCGGGATCGGGCCCCCTTGCCCCTCCTTCACCTGCCTTCATCCGCCTTCTGCCGATGATCGGTGGCCGAAACGGGGACGGTAGCGGCGGGTCTCCCCCTGTGGCCCGTGAGCACTAACCATACTGTTGGTATGGACCCCGACACGTTCCGTAGCGATATCGGAGCTGACATCTACTGGCGGCGCCGGATGGCCGCGCTCGTCGGTGTGCTCGTGGTGGTCGCCGTCGTGGCGTGGGCCTGCTCGTCGACGAGCGGGCCGCAGGACGCCCGGGAGAAAGGCACCTCGGCCGCCAAGAAGGACGTGCCGGACCCGCTGCTGGCCATCCTGCCGACCGTGACGGTCATCCCCTCACCGCCTGCGAGCCCGTCCGCGAGCCCGACACCGGAGCCGAGGGAGAGCAAGGCGGCCCCCAGGCCCCGGCGACCTGGTGAGGCCTGCGCCTCTCCGCAGCTCGTACTGAGCATGGAGGGCCAGGGGACGGTCTACCCGCCGGGCATCCGGCCCCGCTTCATCCTCACCCTCGTCAATGTCGGCAAGGTGATGTGCACCACGGATGTGGGGCCGCGCAACATGGAGGTGCGCATCACCTCCGGTGACGACCGGGTGTGGTCCTCCTCCGACTGCGTCAGCGGTGAGACCGAGAACATCCGCAAGCTCGACCGGGGCATCCCCTATGTCCGGGAGCTGGTGTGGGACCGCCGCAGGTCCGGGAACGACTGCACCGCCGACCGCGTCGCCGCGCGTCCCGGTACCTACGTCGCGGTGGTCCGCGCCCCCGGCCTGAGGAGCCGCAAGGCCGTCTTCCACCTTCGCTAGCGATGTCCGTCCGCGTGCCTCGGGGCACCGAAGGGCCGCTTCCGCGAGACGACGGCCGGAAAACCGGCCGAAGTTCGCGGTCAGCGCGTCGGCGCCGTGCAGACCTGCGCCGGGTCGGCGGCCGTCGGCCGTCCAGGCCGCCGGGCGAGGCATGCCGGAAGGACCCGGTGAGCCTCCGCGCTCGGCCGGGGGATCTCTTACACGTAGCGTTCCAGGATGGACGACTCGGCCAGCCGGGACAGACCCTCGCGGATGTGGCGGGCCCTGGCCTCGCCCACCCCGCCCACCTCCTGGAGGTCGCCGATGCTGGCGGCCAGGAGCTTCTGCAGGCTGGCGAACTGGTCGACGAGGCGCTCGACCACCGTGCCCGGCAGGCGCGGAACCTTGGCCAGCAGGCGGTAGCCCCTGGGGCTCACCGGTGTCTCCAGGGCGTCGTTGCCCGAATGGCCGAGGATCTGGGCGACGACCGAGAGGTCGAGCAGGTCGGCGGAGGAGAGCTGGTCGAGCTCGTGCAACGCCTCGGCGAACTTGCGCGGGCGGCGGCCCGTCACGGGCAGGTAGTCGCGCACGATCAGTTCGAGGTCGCTCTCCGTGCCGGCCACGAGCTCATCCAGCTGCAGGGAGAGCAGGCGGCCGTCAGTGCCGAGCTCCACCACGTAGCCCGCGATCTCCTCGGAGATGCGCCTGACCATCTCCAGCCGCTGGGCGACCACCGCGATGTCGCGGACCGTCACCAGATCCTCGATCTCCAGCGCCGAGAGCGTGCCGGAGACCTCGTCCAGGCGGAGTTTGTAGCGCTCCAGCGTGGCCAGGGCCTGGTTGGACTTGGACAGGATGACCGACGACTCCTCCACCACGTAGCGGATGCCGTCGAGGTAGAGAGCGATGATCCGCATGGACTTGCTGAGGGAGATGACCGGAAAGGATGTCTGAAGGGCCACCCGCTGGGCGGTGCGGTGCCGGGTGCCCGACTCGTCGGTGGGCAGGGACGGATCAGGCATCAGGTGCACGGCCGCGCGCACGATCCGCAGGTCGCCGGAGTTGAGGACGATGGCGCCGTCCATCTTGGCCAGCTCGCGCAGCCGTGTCGCGGAGAACTCGACGTCCAGCTCGAACCCGCCGCTGCAGATCTCCTCGACGGTGCTGTCGTATCCCAGCACGATCAGGCCGCCGGTGTGTCCTCGCAGGATGCGCTCCAGGCCGTCGCGCAGGGCGGTGCCCGGTGCGACGGCGGCGAGGACGTCCCTGCGGCGGTCGTCGAGCCCTTTGTACGTTGCTGCCACATGACCCCCGTGGTCTGCGTATAACGCTCAGCTTACCGGCGAAGGCCACGCACGGCCCGGAATCATCTGATGACCATGGGCCGCGCGAGGTCCGTGGGGCGTGGCGCCTCAGGTGACGTGGGTGAGGGCGTCCCAGACGTTCTCCGCCTCGACGACGTCGAAACCGGGCGCGAAGGACGCGCCACGCCCGGCCACCCGGACCAGGGAGTTGTCGCCGTTGCGTCTCTTGCCCACCTCCAGGGAACCCGCCGGGACCAGTGCCCGGGTGAAGCCCAGCCGCGCGGCCTCCGACAGGCGGCGCCGCACGTCGCGCACCGGGCGCAGCTCCCCTGCCAGGCCCACCTCGCCGAGCACCACCAGGCCGGCGGGGAGCGCCTTGTCGCCGGCCGCGCTGGCGACCGCCAGCATCACGGACAGGTCGACCGCGGGGTCGCTGAGCTTGATCCCGCCGACGGTCGCGGTGAAGACGTCGCACCCGCCCAGCTTGGCGTTGAGCCGCCGTTCCAGCACGGCCAGCACCATCGTCACCCGGTAGGTGTCGAGCCCCGAGGAGGAGCGGCGCGGCTGCTGGGCCTCGGTCCTGGCGACCAGCGCCTGGACCTCGGCCGGCAGCGGCCGGGTGCCCTCCAGGGTGACCGTGACGCACGTGCCGGGCACCGGGTCGGTGCGGTGCGAGACGAACAGGCCGCTGGCGTCGGTGATGCCCTCGATGCCGCTCTCGTGCAGGTCGAAGCAGCCGACCTCGTCGACCGGGCCGTACCGGTTTTTGATCGCGCGGACCAGGCGGAGCCGGGAGTGCCGATCGCCCTCGAAGTGGAGCACCACGTCGACGAGGTGCTCCAGCGTGCGGGGGCCGGCGATCGAGCCCTCCTTGGTGACGTGGCCGACCAGCACGGTGGCCATGCCACGCTCCTTGGCCAGCCGCACCAGGTTTCCCGCGACCTCCCTGACCTGGGTCACCCCACCGGGCACGCCGGTCGCCTGGGCCGAGCCGATCGTCTGCACCGAGTCGACGATGAGCAGGTCGGGCTGGACCTTCTCGACGTGCGAGACCAGCGCGCCCAGCTCGGTTTCCGCGGCCAGGTAGAGACGGTCCTGGATCGCGCCGATCCGGTCGGCCCTGATCCGCACCTGGGCGGCCGACTCCTCACCCGTGATGTAGAGGACGGTCTGCTGCCGGGCGATCTTGGCCGCCGCCTCCAGCAGGAGAGTGGACTTGCCGATGCCGGGCTCACCGGCCAGCAGCACGACGGCTCCGGGCACCAGACCGCCGCCGAGGACCCGGTCGAGCTCGGGCACCCCGGTGCCGCGCGCGTGCGCCACCTCGGCCTTGACCTGGCCGATCGGAACCGCCGGTGCCGACACCGCTCCGGCGGAGGCCACCCGCGCACCCGCGGGCGCCGTCTCCTCCTCGACCGTGCCCCAGGCCTGGCACTCGCCGCAGCGCCCCACCCACTTGGCCGTCTGCCACCCGCACTCGGCACAGCGGTAGCCACCAGCCTTCTTCGCCATGGCCGCACGTTACCCGTAGGACCCGACAACTTTCACCCGGCGGGGGCGCCGTACCGGATGAAAGCCATCGGGAGAGGCGTCAGATGTGGCCTTCGAGGTCGGCCAGGAGCAGGCGCTTGGGCTTGGCGCCCTTGATCTGCCGGACCACCTCGCCGTCCTTGTAGAGGTTGAGCGTCGGCAGGCCGAGGACGCCGTACCTGGCGGAGATCTCGGGGTAGTCGTCGGCGTTGAGCTTGGCGATCGTGAGGCGGTCGCCGTACTCGGCCTCGATCTCCGCCAGGACCGGTGCGATCATCTTGCACGGCCCGCACCACTCGGCCCAGAAGTCGACCAGGACCGGCTTGTCGCTCCGTAGCACCTGCTCGTCGAAGTTGTCACTGGTCAGTGTGATCATGGTTTTCCCGTTTCCTCGGTACGCATCCTGGGCAGGCGGTGGTCAGCTGCGCCGCCACCTCCGCCCTCCGGGTGAGAAGCGTGCGGATCTCATCGTCGATCTCCGCCAGCTTGCGCTGGTAGACGGCCACGGACTCCGGGCACGATCCCCCCAGGGCATGCCCGGCCCGCAGGCAGGCCACGAACGGGCGGGCGTCCTCCAGAGTGAAGCCGACGGCGAGCAGCGACCGGATCTCGGAGACGAGCCGCAGATCGGTCTCCCCGTACTCCCGGTAGCCGTTGGCCGAGCGCCGGGCCGTGATCAGTCCCTGCTGCTCGTAGTAGCGCAGTGCCCGGGTACTGACACCCGCCCGCCGTGCCAGCTCGCCGATCCGCATCCGGCCCTCCTCGTGACCCGACGATAAACCTTGACATCAACGTCAAGGTCAAGCCGGTGTCCCGTTGTTCCCCCTCCGCGCCCGACAGGCCGGCGGGCAGCCGCGGGACAGGTTCAGAACCGCCTCCAGCGCAGCAGGTTGGGGTAGGCGATCTCCAGGCCGGGGGTCTCGGCGATGGCGAGGTCGGCGACCGCGGGGGTGAACTCGATGCGGAGCACCGCCTCCAGATCGGCGCGGCGTTCGAAGCACATGCGCAGGTCGAGTTTCTCCACCTGCCAGCCCTGGCGGTTCCAGAAGCTCTCGACGGCCCTGGCCGAGTACGCGGGGATGGACTGGCTGAACCAGCGGCCGAAGGCGCCGCGGGTGGTGTCGATGTCGATCACGAAGGCCGCGCCGCCGCGCCGCATCACCCGGGAGAGTTCGGCCAGGCCGGGCTCGCAGCCGGGGCCGAAGAAGTAGGCCCAGCGGGCGACGGCCACGTCCACGGAGGCGTCGGGCATCGGGAGGGCCTGGGCGGTGGCGGCGTGGATCTCGACGTTCCGCAGGGCATGGCAGCGGCGCCTGGCCAGCCGTACGAGGTCCTCGTGGGGTTCGACGCCGATCACGCGGGCGGCGGTGGCGGCCATGGCCGGCAGGTGATAGCCGGTGCCGCAGCCGATGTCGAGGACCGTCGCCCCCGTCCACGACCTGACGGCCGCCATCGCGGCCTCGGCACGCCCCTCGGGATCGACCGCCCGGTTCTCCAACTCGTAGGTCTGGGGGGTGTTCCAGATGTTGGGGCTGGGGATGGCACCCCTGGCGAACCTCGGCATGCCCTTACCGTAATGACTCCTCCGTCTCGGTGAGGAGAGCGGCTTCTCACCCCACCGGCGGAGGCGGGCCTTGATCGTTTCGAACGCCCGGCGGTCTCCTCGCCGAACCCGACGATGTGATCTCGGTCGCGTCGGTGGTGGCGGACAGCACTGCTCGCCGGACCCGCTTAGGCTGGCAAAGGTGAGCGACATGAGCGAGCGGGCCGGTATGCCCAGCGGTGTTCGCCAGGGTGTGCTCCGAGTCGGAGACGAGGAAGCGGTATGAGCGTCCGTGTATCCAGCGCGAAGATCGCGCTGTCCAGCGCGTCGGTGTATCCCGAACGCACCCCCGACGCCTTCGAGTTGGCCGCACGTCTGGGATACGACGGTGTGGAGATCATGGTGGGCGCCGACCCCGTGAGCCAGGACATCGACGTCCTGGAGCGCCTGTCGGACCACTACCAGCTGCCGATCCTGGCCATTCACGCGCCGTGTCTGCTGGTGACGCAGCGGGTGTGGGGCAAGGACCCGTGGGCCAAGCTCCAGCGCGCGCAGCGCGCCGCCGAGCGGGTCGGCGCCAAGACCGTCGTGGTGCACCCGCCGTTCCGCTGGCAGCGCGACTACGCGCGCGATTTCGAGCTCGGCCTTGCCAGGATGCGTGACGAGACCGACGTGGTCTTCGCGGTGGAGAACATGTTCCCGCTGAGGGCCAGGGGCAACGAGGTGGTCCCCTACTCACCCGACTGGAATCCGGTCGACTACGACTTCCCGCAGGTCACGCTGGATCTGTCGCACACGGCGGTGTCCGGGTCCGACGCCATGGAGATGTTCACCAAGCTCGGCGACAGACTGGCCCACCTGCACCTGGCCGATGGCGTGGGGGTGTCGAACAAGGACGAGCACCTGGTTCCCGGGCGGGGCAACCAGCCGTGCGCGCCGATCCTGGAGCGGATGGCGGGCAACGGCTACTCGGGGCTGGTCGTGCTGGAGATCAACACGCGCAAGGCCGCCAGCCGTACCGAGCGGATCGACGATCTCGCCGAGGCGCTGGCCTTCGCCCGGCTGCATCTCGCCGCGTCCACCAACGTATGAGCGAGCCCGTCGTGAGCACGCCGTCCGCGAACGGCTCCGCCCAGGACGGGGCCGGAGCGGTCAGAAGGCGCCCGGGGCGCAGGCCGGGGTCGGCTGACACCCGCGGGCAGATTCTCGCGGCGGCGCGTGAGACCTTCGCGGAGAAGGGGTTCGACCGGGCGACCATCCGGGGCATCGCCCGGCAGGCGGGAGTGGATCCGGCGCTGGTCCACCACTACTTCGCCGGCAAGGAGGGGATGTTCGTCGAGGCCATGGAGCTGCCGATCACCCCCGAGAGCGTCGTCTCGGCGGTCCTGGCGGGGCCGCGCGAGGAGGTCGGCGAGCGGCTGGCCCGGTTCATCCTGACCGTCACCTCGGATGCCGGAGCCCGCCAGCCGCTGCTGGCGCTGGTCCGCACCGCGATGACCAACGACCAGATGGTCGTCATGATCCGCGAGTTCATGACGCAGGCGCTCCTGGTCCGGGTCGCGGAGATACTGGGAGTCCCGCCGATCCGGATGGAGGCGGCCTTCGCACAGCTGTTCGGCGTGGTCCTGGTGCGCTACGTGCTCAAGCTGGAGCCACTGGCCTCGGTGGACATCGAGGAGCTGGTCGAGCTGCTCGCCCCCACGGTCCAGCGCTATCTCGACGCGCCTTCCTAGCCTCGGCGGCCATCTCGGCGGCATATAGAGCATTGTTCTGGGAACGGTGTTGACCGTAAGGTGGCCACGGCCGCCGGCGGTCTCGCTTTGAAGTTAAGTTACCGATCAGTAGTATTTATGGAGACCCGTCGTCAGCGTGGATGACAGGCAGTCGTACGCTGTCAGCCAACGTCGTCTGTGGGAGGACCCGTGCTCTGGGTAGCGATTATCGGGCTGGTCATGACAATCGTGGCGCTCGCGCTTGCCGCGCGCCGCGTGTTGTTCCTGTACAAGCTCGCCACCATCGGGCCGGGCGCGCCCGAGCGCGTCGAGTACGCGAAGAACAACCTCGGTGAGGAGCTCAAGGCCCAGCTGGTCGAGGTTTTCGGGCAGCGGAAGCTGCTGAAGTGGACGGCGTCCGGTGTCGCGCACTTCTTTGTCATGTGGGCGTTCTTCATCCTGGCGACCGTCTACCTTGAGGCGTACGGCGCGCTGATCCAGGGGGCCGTCACCGGAACCCCCGACTTCCACATTCCCCTTGTCGGGACGTGGCCGATCCTGGGTTTCCTGCAGGACTTCATCGCGGTCGCGGCCCTGCTGGGACTCATCGCCTTCGCGACCATCAGGATCAAGAACGCTCCGAAGAAGCTGGGCCGCAAGTCCCGCTTCTCCGGGTCGCATCTCGGCGGTGCCTGGCTGGTCCTCTTCATGATCTTCAATGTGATCTGGACGATGTTCCTCTTCCGCGGCGCCGCGGCCAACACCGGCAACCTGCCCTACGCCTCGGGGGCGTTCGCCTCCGACGCGACGGCCGCGCTGCTGCGGCCGCTGGGCGAGGCGGCCAACGAGGCGCTCGAGCACGTCGGCCTGCTCCTGCACATCGGCGTCATGCTGGTGTTCCTGGTGATCGTGGTGAACTCCAAGCACCTGCACATCTTCACCGCGCCGATGAACGTGGCCTTCTCCCGCCGCCCGGACGGCAACGGCGCGGCCCAGCCGATGCGGATCGACGGCAAGATCGTCGACTTCGAGGACGAGGACCTCGACGGTGACCGGCTCGGCCGGGGCAAGATCGAGGACACCACCTGGAAGGGCTTCCTCGACTTCTACACCTGTACCGAGTGCGGCCGTTGCCAGTCGCAGTGCCCGGCCTGGAACACCGACAAGCCGCTGTCGCCGAAGATGCTGATCCTGGACCAGCGCGACCACGCCTTCAAGGTGGCGCCGTATCTGATGGCCACCCAGGAGCAGCGCGCCGACCTGCACGAGGACGTGCTGGCCCTGCTGGAGAAGCCGCTGGTCGGCGAGGACGGCGTCATCCACCCCGACGTGCTGTGGTCCTGCACCAACTGTGGTGCCTGCGTCGAGCAGTGCCCGGTGGACATCGAGCACATCGACCACATCCTCGACATGCGCCGCTACCAGGTGATGGTGGAGTCCAACTTCCCCTCCGAGGCCGGCGTCATGGTCAAGAACCTGGAGAACAAGGGCAACCCGTGGGGGATGTCCGAGATGAAGCGGGCCGACTGGATCGAGGAGCTCGCCGGCCGCGAGGTCGACCCCATCGAGGTCCAGCTCATCGATGACAAAATGCCGGAGGACACCGAGTACCTGTTCTGGGTCGGCTGCGCGGGGGCGCTGGAGGACCGGGCCAAGAAGACCACCAAGGCGGTCGCGGAGCTGCTGCACGTCGCGGGTGTGAAGTTCGCGGTGCTCGGCCCGATGGAGGCGTGCACCGGTGACCCGGCCCGCCGCCTGGGCATGGAGTTCCTCTTCGACATGCTGGCCAAGCAGAACATCGAGACGCTGAACGAGGCCGGGGTCAAGAAGATCGTCGCGACCTGCCCGCACTGCTTCAACACCCTCGCCAACGAATACCCGCAGCTGGGCGGTACCTACGAGGTGGTGCACCACACCCAGCTGCTGGCCAAGCTGGTGGACGAGGGCAAGCTGATCCCGGTCACGCCGATCGAGGAGAAGATCACCTACCACGACCCGTGCTTCCTCGGGCGCCACAACAAGGTCTACTCCCAGCCCCGCGACATCATGGCCAAGGTCCCCGGTGTGCAGACCCAGGAGATGCACCGTCACAAGGACCGCGGCTTCTGCTGCGGCGCGGGCGGCGCGCGGATGTGGATGGAGGAGCGGCTCGGAAAGCGCATCAACACCGAGCGGGTGGACGAGGCGCTGACCACGGACCCGGACACCATCTCCACGGCCTGCCCGTTCTGCCTGGTCATGCTCGGTGACTCGATCAACGAGAAGAAGAACGCGGGTGAGGCCAGGGAGACGCTGGAAGTCGTCGACGTCTCCCAGCTGCTGATCAAGTCGATCAAGGGCCAGCCCGTCGAGGCGTCCTGACGCCCGATGACCGAACGTCAGGTGCGGCATTTTTTCGCATGCCGCACCTGACCTGCGGTCAAGTTCCCATGAAAAGGACGTAAGGTCCGAAAACCTTCCTTTCACATAACGGTCAAATCACGGTAACCTCAACGTCGCGTAGCTCATTCAACGGGGAGGGGGCTTGACGATGCCTGTCGTCGTCAGCGATGCCGAGGTTACCCTGGCCGATGTTCTCTCACTTCGGCTGGCCGTCGACGAACCGCTGGCCGACGGCACCGAACTGGTCCTGCGCAACCGGGCCACCGCGGTCGAGAGCCGGGTCCCGCTGGGGGCGCCGGGCGTCCAGACGCGCGAGGCGGCGCTGGCGGTCTCACTCGCGCCGCTGGAACTGGGGCCCGGCCGCTGGGACACCTATCTACAGCAGGGCGCGTCGCGCACCCGGCTGCGCAGCGTCGACCCCGGGTTCTCCCTCGACCACCTGGACGCGTACGCGCTGAGCCGCCGCACGCTGGCCTACCGCGCCTACCGGACCCGTAACGGCTTTCTGGCCCTGAAGATCGACGACGCCCGGCCGGCGGCCGAGGTCCGCTCCGTCTGGTTCAGGGAGGGGCGCTTCGAGGTCACCGGGCTGCTGGCCTTCACCGGCCTCGACGACGACGAGGCCCGGCACGAGGCGCGGCTCGCTCTGCGCCGCAGCCGGCCCGACGCCGAGCTGACCTCTGTTGCAACGGTCCAGGGCGTGCGCTTCCACGCCGCGCTCTCACTCTGCGACGTGCTCGCCGCGGCTCCCGACCAGACCGGCACCTGGGAACCCTCGCTGCGGGTGCGCGGCGTGGACACACCGCTCCGGCTGGGCTCCCGGCTGGACGACGTCGACGGCAAGCGCCGCCGCCTGCACTACCCCGCCGCCCAGATCGACGGGGTGCCGATCCGTCCCTGCTACACGGCGGACGACGAGCTCAGGATCGAGGTCGGCGGGTGAGGATCTGCCTGCTCGTCCCATCCGTCTACGGCATGCGTGGTGATACCCGCTCGGTGGTCAACCTCGCGGGAGAGCTGGCAGAACGTCACGACGTCGAGATCATCAGCGTCCGCCGCCAGCGGGAGAGGCCGTTCTTCCCCGTGGCGTCCGGTGTGAAGCTGTCCTGGGTGGTCGACGCCCAGCCGGGGGTGCGGCACCTGCTCCCGCGCGGCCAGATGCGCACCGAGGTCGCTCTCTGGCGGCGGTTGCGCAGCCTGAAGGCCGACGTGCTCATCAGCACCCGCCCCGGCCTGAGCGTCCAGGTGGCCAGGCACGCGCCGCGTGACGTCGTGCGGGTCGCCCGTGAGTGGGGCCGCCCGCCGGTGCCGGGGCCGATCAGGAAGTTCTACCCGCGCCTGGACGCGGTCGCCGTCGCCACCGAGTCGAGCAGGCAGGAGTGGGACCGTCTGCTGGACGGGAACGTCACGGTCGGCACGATCCCGGACGCGCTGCCCGCCGGGCCGTGGCCACGCTCGCGGATGGACAACCGCATCGTCGCCGCGGGCGGGCGCCTGGTGCCGACGAAGGCCCACGACCGGTTGATCCGCGCGTTCGCCGCCGTCGCGGGCAAGCGCCCCGACTGGCGGCTGCGCCTGTACGGCGGGGGTCCCGAGGAGAAGCGCCTGCGGGCCCTCGTCGGCGCCCTCGACCTGCACAACCACGTCTACTTCATGGGCGCCACCTCCGACCTGACCGGCGAGTTCGCCAAGGCCTCGATCGTGGCGACCACCTCCAGGACGGAGGTGCTCGGGATGACCGTGATCGAGGCGATGGCCAGCGGGGTGCCGGTGATCGCGTTCGACAGCCCGCGGGGAGCGGGCGAGTTCGTGGCCGACGGGCGGAGCGGGGTCCTGGTCGCCGAGGGGGAGGGTGAGATCGAGGCGTACGCGTCCGCGCTGCTCGCGCTCATCGACGACGAGCGGCGCCGGCGGGAGCTCGCGGCGGGGGCACTGGAGGCCGCGGCGGTTTACGGCGCGGGCGCGGTGGCGGACCGCTGGGAGAAACTGATCGCGGCTACATCCCGCTGTGCCTGACGCGGGTACCGTTGGGACATGCATGGGTACAGCGGTGACAAGCAGGCTTATCTGACCCGGTTACGGCGGATCGAGGGGCAGATCAGAGGTCTGCAGCGGATGGTCGAAGAGGATGCCTACTGCATCGACGTGCTGACTCAGGTGTCCGCCGCCACGCGGGCGCTCCAGGCGGTGGCGCTCGGCCTGCTTGAGGATCACATCGGTCACTGCGTCGCCGACGCCATCAACACCGGGGGACCGGAGGCGCAGGAGAAGGTCAAGGAGGCGTCGGCCGCGATCGCCCGTCTCGTCCGTTCGTGACTAGTCACATGACTATTTTTTCCGACCACGTCCCGGACCCCGTTACAGGGTCCGGGACCGGGTCTTGAAAACGGTTCTTCCGGTGGCTTCAGCAGACAGCCGAAGCACTCAACCCGAGCGCGTTGTCGAGCTCCACCAAGGTGAGGGGCCGTTCGCTGATGGCGACGGCGGACAGCACCTCGGCATAGAGCGCGATCTCGTCCAACGCGACACGGTCGTGGACTCTAGAGTCCAGGTCGTCGTGCCCCACCGCGTCGTCCTTCCTTCCGCAGCCCACACCCACTTCGAGGTTACGGCGGGCGGTCATCGGTGCCCATGGCCCATCGGGACCATTCCTCGCCCCGCCCGGCACGTCCTCAAGGAGGATCATTTCCCGATTACGAGATCACAATTCAGCTAATTGTCTGATGCGTAGGGGCCTAGAAGGATATAGGGAGAGTAAGGATGAAATAACTCTATTTGTGGTTTAAGCATACTGGCGTGTGTCAGAAGTGACGTGGATAGGTCCCCGATACTCCTGGGACGGGGTCGTCCCGCTCGTGTGTCAGCCGGTGCACGACAGCCGAGGCCGTCGTGAAACCGCGCTCGGGTACCTCGGTCCCGGTGAGACGGCACCACGCGAGCCCGGTGGCGTAGGCGGCGCCGAGCAGGGCCGCGGCCGAGGCCCGGTCCGGCGGGTGGAGCGCGGAGGGCAGCTCGCCCGAGCGCGGCCAGCAGCCCCGCAGCGGGTGCGCGGCGTCGGTGAGCACCACGTGGAGGATGTGCCGCAGCTCGGGATCCAGCCACGGGTAGAGCCCGTCGGCCACCCTCGGCGCGAAGGCCACCAGGTCGGCGGCGAGCAGCGAGGCGGCCACCGCCCGTGGATCGGCACCCATCGGGGCGAGGAAGCCCAGTGCCTGGACCAGGTCGTAGACCATGTGCTGGAAGTGGTCGCCGGGTGAGGCGTCGGGCAGCGTCATGTGGGCCGGGCAGCGCGAGAGCCACGCGTGGCGCACCATCTCGTCGCCCTGGTGGGCGATGACGGGATCCTGGCAGGCCCGGCGGAGCAGCGGTTCGATCATGGCCAGCAGGGCGTCGGCACGCGGCCCGAATCTCGGGTCGCCGCGTACCACGGCGGCGGTGTCGGCCATCAGCGCGACCAACCGCAGGCCCGCCTCAGGGTGCCCCGCCCTGACCCGCTCGCCGTACAGCGCGACCAGCTCGCCCAGTGAGGTGGGCGGCAGCCAGCGGACCCACTCGTCGCCGGGCAGCGGGCGGGCGAGGAACTCCCCGAACATCGACAGCAGTACCTCGTTGCCGTCGAAGGCGGGGGCGTAGGCGCACCACATGAGCGTGCCCCAGATCGCGGCGACCGGGCTGGCCACCTCCCCGGCGAAGAGCCGGGTGAACGGCCCGGTGAGCGGGAAGTCCTCCCTGCGCCTGCCCCGCTGGGCGATGACCAGCTCGCGGACCCGCTCGGTGATCTCGTAGGGCACGTCGGGGCCGACGAACCCCTGGATCGACCCACGGTCGACGGCGAAGTCGGGGCCGGTCGGGATCAGATGCGGCAGGACCATCGAGGTGACCTGGATGACCTGCGCCGCGGCGCGGAAACCCCGGTCGGCGGGAGGTGCGGTCAGGTACCAGCGGCCGTCGGCGGGATCCTGGCGGTACCACCGGGCGTGGGCGCCGAACAGCCAGCGCCCGCCGTCCGGGGTGGCCAGCGTGCGCTGGGCGATGGCCTGGGCCCGCGCGAGCGGCGGGAGCCCCGTCCACCGGTGGTCGGCGACCATGATCCGCACGTCGCGCTCGATGGCGTCGAACCCATCCCACTGCCACATGCCGGTCATCGGCATTCCGGGGCGAGGGCCCCTGGCCTTCGCCACGGGCGGGATGCCCCTGCCTCCCTTCGGTCAAGGTGGTGTCCGGCACCGCGATCGCCAAGCGGGCCTCGCACGATCGTAAGGCTCTCCCGGCTGCTCCGGCAGGCGGGCGTTCAGGCCGGCGGGCGTGCCGTTCAGACCGGCGACGACACGGTCGCGGCCCGATGGCGGGCGGCCCTGGCGACGTAGCCGGCCGAGGTACGGGCGAAGGAGTCGCGGTCGTCGTCCGTGAGCTCTCGAACGATCTTCCCGGGGACACCCGCGACGAGTACCCCCGCCGGGATCCGCTTCCCCGGTGCCACCAGGGCGCCGGCTGCGATCAGCGACCCCGCGCCGATCCTGGCGCCGCCCAGCACGATCGCGCCGATGCCGATGAGCGCGCCGGTCTCCACATGGGCCCCGTGCACCATGGCCTTGTGCCCGAGGCTCACCCGGGGCTCCAGCACGGCCGGCTCGCCCGGGTCGGAGTGCAGGCAGCACAGGTCCTGGATGTTGCACTCCTCGGCGACCTCGATGTCCTCGTCGTCCCCGCGGAGGACCGAGCCGTACCAGACGTTCGCGGCGCGGCCCAGCCGGACCCTTCCGACGACCACGGCTCCCGGGGCGATGTAGGCGTCCGGATGAATCCGCGGAATCGCGTCGCCGTCGAGGGCGGCGATGTATGGCATGGCGTTCATGGAGACGATGTTAGAGGGGGGCGTTCTGTCCGGTATTTCGGCAAGCAGGTGGCGTGTTCAGGTTGCGGACTTGGGCAGTAAGCAGGAAAGTCGTCTCCTGACGTCACCTTTCCCGCCACACAACCTCCACGGGCAGTGCCATGACAAACCAGCACGAGAGCTTTCCCGACCTGATGCATGAGGACTCGTTCGAGGTCGTCATGCGCGGTTACAGCCGCCGACAGGTTCACGACTACATGGACCGCCACCGCCACCAGATTCGCGACCTGGAGGAGCGGCTCGCGCGCGCGATCGACCAGGCCGAGCAGGGCCGGATCGAGCTGTCCGAGGCACGCAAGAGGCTCTCGGACGCCCCGCAGGACTACGACGAGCTCGGCGAGCGGCTCAGCCAGATACTGAAGCTGGGAGAGGAGGAGGCCGCCTCCAAGAGGCAGGTCGCGGAGGCGGAGGCAGGCAAGCTCCGCGACGACGCGGCCACCGAGTCCGAGCGGCTGATCACCTCCGCGCAGGACCGGGCGGAGAGCATTCTGAACGCCGCGCAGCAGGAGGCCGAGCGCCGGGTGGCCGAGGCCACCGCCACCGCCGAGCAGCGGCTCGCCCACGCCGGAAACGAGGCGGAGGAGACGGTCAACGCGGCCCGTGCCGAGTCCGAGGAGACCCTGCGCAGCGCCCGTGCCGAGGCCGACCGGATGGTCACCTCGGCGAGGAGGGAGGCGGAGCAGACCGTCGAGCACGCCCGAGCCGAGGCCGAGTCCACGCTGAACGCGGCCCACTCGGAGGCACGGGCGACGGTCATCGCCGCCAACACCGAGGCGCACTCCACGCTGTCGGCGGCCCAGCAGCGGGCCAACGCCCTGGACGAGACCACCGGCCGCCGGGTCGTCTACCTCACCGACACCCACCACGAGGTCATGCGCCGCCTGCACGAGATGGGTGCCGTCCTGGGCGACCTGCTGCACCGGGAGAGCAGTGCGGGTCCCCTGGTCGACGAGGACGCGGTGCTGCCCCCGGCCCGTGTCCAGCCCGCGCTGACGGCTCCCGCCCCGGCCGAGGCCACCAACGACGTCTCCGAGGTCTCCGGGGTCTCGGGGATTTCCGGGGTCTCGGGGATTTCCGGGGTCTCGGGGATTTCCGGGGTCTCGGGGATTTCCGGGGTCTCGGGGATCTCCGGGGTCTCCGGGATCTCCGACGAGACGTCGGACGCCTTGTCGGACGGCACCGAGGCACCGGCGGGGTACGCGGAGCACACCGGATCCGAGGGTGCGCGAGGCGCCGAGCCCGATGACGCCGCACCCGACCTGGAGTCCGTACGGGTGATCGTGGAAGACGACGCCCCCCGCGAGGACGCCGGTGACCGTTCTGCCGAGGAGCTTGAGGTGTACGACGACACCGACGTCGACCTCGCCCGGGCCGCGGGAAAGAACGGGGGGAGGTACGCCGCTCCCCACAAATGAGGTCCCCTCGCCCCGAAGCGCGTGAACGGGTATCGGCGCGCGTGACCGTGGATCTCAGCGGTGCCGCGGAGATCATGAGCAGGCCCGCATGGTCCTGGAGACCGGCGCGTGATCGTGGGTCCGCGGCGTGGTCGGAGCCCGGAGCCGTCCGGAGGTCAAGCGGAAGCCCCCGCCCCCGATAGGGTCGGGGGCTTCCGCGATTGGGGGCCCGGCGCCGGGACCGCATCGGATCCGCTCACCCCGGCACCGGGCGGTCTTCAAGTGTCCGTTTCCGGCTCCGCCTCGCCGGAACGTTCCCGCTGGGTGTGTAGTTGCTCACGCAGTTCCTCAGGGCCGTCCGCGTCGATGGTCATCGCGCAGCCGACATCACGCTGGGCGGAGGTCAGCGGGTGGTGGCGGGTTGCCCACCACCTGCCCGCGTCACTCCGCCAGATCGTCCAGTCGGGGAACTCCCGGGCGATTTCCGCTAGATGTCGGTCGAAAGACATCCGTGCACCTTCCCCGCGCCCAGGCCCGTCTTTGCGACGTTCCACCTCTGACGGTGCGGCACTTCTCTAGAGAAATCAATGATCGTGAAGGACAGGTCAACCTATCGGTTGACGGACGGTCTTGAACTATGAGTCGAAGTCGTACTGAAGTACGTAAGAGGCGGCGTCCAGGACCATCTCGTTGACCTCGACGGCGATGCCGTCGGTGGTGCGGGCGACCCGGGCGATCACGATGACCGGGGTACCGGCGGGCAGGTCGAGCTGGACGGTCTCGTGGGGATGGGGCATGCGGGCGCGGATCTCCTCGGTGAAGTGCGCCGGGGCGTGGCCGAGCTCGCCGAGGCGCGCGTAGACGCCCCCCGGTCCGGTGTCCTCCCTTGTGATCGCGGTCCCCTCCACCAGTTCGGCGGGAAAGTGGGAGACCGACAGTTGCACCGGCCGCCCGTTCACCGAGTAGCGCCGCCTGCGGACCCACACCTCGGGGCTGTCCAGCACCCGTGCCACGGGGTCCTCGGCCCGCTCCCGGTCGATGTCCACCTCGTCCACGGTGTAGGGGCGGCCCTCGGTGTCGGAGTCCCAGATGGCCGCGCCGCGCCCCCATCTGTCACGAGAGAGCCGCCGGGAGCCGTGTCGCCTGATCGGGCGGAACTGCCTGACATACACCCCCGAGCCGCGTTTGGGGACGGCCAGTCCTTCGTTGATTAACACGGAAAGGGCCTGTCTGGCGGTGGCGCGGGCTATGCCGTGCCGTGCCATCAGGGCGTTCTCGCCCGGAAGCCGATCCCCGTCTCGGAGATCGCCGGACAGGATCGCTTCGCGAAGCCCGTCGGCGATGCGCCGATAGATCGGGGGCTCGGGAGGTACCGGGGACTGCTGCACGTTCGATCACCCTCTGTCACCAACCGGGTTTGGCGTCTCCAGAGAACTTGCCCCGTCTTGTCCACGATCGCACAGATACAGGGGTTGGTAACCTGTTTCTTTTGGGAGGTATCGTGCTCGTGTGGCGAGCTTAAGGAGTTTCTCCGGTCCGTTACCGTGGAACGATCCCAGCCGCTATTCGGTCGGCCCACCACCGGCGCGTCACGGTCGCGGCCAGCACGGCACCCGCCGTGTTGACGATCACGTCGTCGACGGAGCTCACCCGCCCCAGGCGCAGGACGTACTGGAGGATCTCCACGGTGAGTGAGGAGCCCGCCGCCACGGCCGCGATCCGGGCGAGCGAGGCGAGGCGCGCCGAGCGCACCGGGAGCATGGCGCCGAGCGCGGCGAAGACCAGAAGGTTCCCGCCGACCTGTACGAACGCCGCCTGCGCCGGCCCGTGGAGGGTCGCCCACAGGTCCACCAGGGGGAGCAGACTGACGCCGGAGTCGCCCGCCCGAGGAGTGAGGATCATCCAGATCCAGGGGGCGGTCCCGGTCACCGCGACCACGTCGGCCAGGGCGGTGCGGACGGGGCAGGGGTGACCCTTACGGGCGCGGTGGCGGGCCAGCACGTGGATGGCGACAACGGCCACCGGGACCGCGAGGAAAGTCGCTATAACGATATTTCCCCATAGCTGCCATGCCTGGTGCATGAGGCAATGATGCCGGTGCGCGCAGCCCGGCCGGCGGTCCTGTGAGGTTACGAGAAGGTGACCTTCAGGCAAGGGGCGTTCGGGGGCGTCGGACCCGAGTGGGTCGGTACGGCGCGTCAGGCCCGGCCCACGCCGGGGAATTCCGGGAACCGGAACCTCGGGCTGAGCGGTGGCCGGAGTCGAGACGGTCGCGGACGGCCCGGGATCAGATGGTTCTGGTCAGGGCGCGGGAGATGCCCAGGGCGGCGGCCTTGACGGCAGGGGCCAGCCGGGTGGGCTGGAAGCGGGCCAGCGGGACCGAGATGGACAGCGCGGCCACGGCCACCCCGTCACCGAACACCGGGGCCGCGATGCAGGCGCCGCCCAGCTGGGCCTCCTCCCGCTCGTAGGCCAGCCCCGCGGCCTGGATCTGGCCGAGCACCTCCTCCAGGCGCCGGGGGTCGACTATCGAGTGCGGGGTCAGCCGGCGGAGCGGTCGGCCGAGAACCTCGTCGATCAGGTCGGGTCCTGAGTAGGCCAGCAAGGCCTTGCCGATCCCGGTGCAGGTCAGCGGGAGGCGACCGCCGACGCGCGAGGGCAGCGCGAAGGCCGTCTGGCCACGGATCTTCTCGACGTAGACGACGTCGAGGCCGTCGCGCACGCCCAGGTGGACGGTCTCGTGGGTGGCCTCGTAGAGGTCGTGCATGAAGGGCAGTGCCGCGTGTCTCAGGTCGCGCTCTCCGGGCACGATGCTGCCGAGCTCGAAGAGGCGGCGGCCGAGATAGTAGCCGTCGGGGCGGCGGGTGACCGCGCCGATCGAGGTCAGCTCGGTGAGCAGCCGGAAGGCCGTGGTCTTGGGCAGATGGCAGCGCTCGGCGACGTCGATCAGGCGCAACGGTCCGCCCGTGGGGCGGAACGCGTCAAGCACGAGCCAGGATTTCTCCAGCACGGACAACCGGTCGGGGTTCCGTTTCACGGAACTCATTCTTGCTTATGAACCACCTGGGCCCTATACCCGTATGGAGTGACCCAGCGAAGTACATCCCCGAGGAGAAGTCTTGTCTGACCAGGTGAACCACTTCATCGGTGGGGTGCCGGTCGCCGAGGGCGCGACGTTCGCCACGTACGACCCGGTGACCGGGCTTGTGGTGCGTGAGGTCCGCGAGGCGGACCGGTCCATCGTCGACAGAGCGGTGGCCGCCGCCCGCTCGGCCCTGCCCGCGTGGGCGGCGCTGCCGGTGGCCGAGCGGGCCGCCTGGATGCGCCGCCTCGCCGACGCGATCGAGGAGCGGTTCGAGGATCTGGTGGCCGCGGAGATCGCCGACACCGGCAAGTCGGTCGCCCAGACCCGGACCCTGGACATCCCGCGCGGCGCCGCCAACTTCAGGTCGTTCGCCGAGATCGCGGCCCAGCACCCGGAGAACGCGTTCCACCTGACGGACGTGCTGAGCTACACGGTGCGCAAGCCCCTCGGGGTGGTCGCGGTGATCGTGCCGTGGAACCTGCCCTTCCTGCTGGCGACCTGGAAGCTCGGTCCCGCGCTCGTCGCGGGCAACACGGTGGTGGTCAAGCCCTCGGAGCACACGCCCGGCTCGGTCGCGGTGCTCGCGGAGATCGCCGCCTCGATCGGCCTTCCCCCCGGCGTCCTCAACGTCGTGCACGGCTTCGGCGGCGGCTCCACCGGCCAGTTCCTGGTGGAGCACCCGGGCGTGGACGCGGTCACCTTCACCGGTGAGAGCCGCACCGGTTCGACGATCATGAAAGCGGTGGCGGACCGGGTCAAGCCCGTCTCGTTCGAGCTGGGCGGCAAGAACGCGGGGCTGGTCTTCGCCGACGCGGACCTCGACGCGGCGGTCGAGGGGAGCGTGCGGTCGGTCTTCACCAACGGCGGCCAGGTCTGCCTGTGCACCGAGCGGCTGTACGTGGAACGGCCCGTCTTCGAGGAGTTCACCGCGCGGCTGGCCAGGCGCGCGGGGGAGCTGCGGTTCGGCCGCCCTGCCGACCGGGATACCACGATGATGCCGATGATCTCCGCCGAGCACCGGGACAAGGTGCTCTCCTACTACGAGCTGGCCAAGAGCGAGGGCGCCGAGATCCGCGCCGGCGGCGGCGTGCCGCGTTTCGGCGACGACCGCGACGGTGGCTACTACGTCGAGCCGACGGTGCTGACCGGCCTGCCGCACGACTCCAGGGTGAACCGGGAGGAGATCTTCGGCCCGGTCTGCCACATCGCCCCGTTCGACACCGAGGCCGAGGCGGTCGGACTGGCCAACGACAGCGAGTACGGCCTGGCGGCGACGGTCTGGACCGCCAACCTGAGCAGGGCCCACCGGGTGGCGCAGTCGTTGGAGGCCGGGCTGGTCTGGGTCAACACCTGGTACCTGCGCGACCTGCGAACCCCCTTCGGAGGAGTGAAGCTGTCCGGCATCGGACGCGAGGGCGGCACGCGCTCGCTGGACTTCTACTCCGAACCCACCACGATCACCATCAGGCTGGAGCCGGGAAATGACTGAGTGGAGCGAGGCCGTCGACGCGTACCGGGATGCGGCCGACCGGTTGCTGGAGGCGGCGCGGAGCGGCAAGCCGTGCGCCCCGGTGCGTGAGACGTTGCCCGACCGGAGCGCCGAGACCGGCTACGCCGTACAGGAGATCAACACCAGGCGGGCGCTGGCGGAGGGGCGGCGGCTGGTCGGCAGGAAGATCGGACTGACCTCCCCCGCGGTCCAGCGCCAGCTCGGCGTGGACCGGCCGGACTTCGGGATGCTCTTCGCCGACATGGCCTACCTCGACGGCCTGCCCGTCCCGACCGACCGCTTCCTGCAGCCCAGGGCCGAGGCGGAGGTGGCACTGGTCCTCGGCGCCGACCTGGAGGGCGGCCCCTTCACGGTCGCCGACGTGATCCGGGCGGTCGACTTCGTGCTGCCCGCGATCGAGATCGTGGACAGCCGCGTCGCGGAGTGGGACATCACGCTCGTCGACACGGTCGCCGACAACGCCTCCAGCGGCGCGTTCGTCCTCGGCAACACCCCGGTCGAGCTGCGCGGCCTGGACCTGCGCCTGGCCGGGATGACCATGAACAAGAACGGCCTGGAGGTCTCCACCGGCGCGGGCGCGGCCTGCCTCGGACACCCGCTCAACGCCGCGGTCTGGCTGGCCGACGCGCTGGGCCGCACGGACTTCCCGCTGCGCGCCGGGGACGTCGTGCTCACCGGCGCGCTCGGCCCGATGGTCGGCGTCGAGTCCGGCGATGTCTTCGAAGCACACATCGAGGGCCTCGGCTCGGTCAGGGCGGTGTTCTCATGAAGATAGCGATCATCGGTTCGGGGAACATCGGCACCGACCTGATGTTCAAGGCGCTGCTGTCGAAGAAGGTCGAGGTCTTCGCGATGGCGGGCATCGACCCCGACTCCGACGGCCTGGCCCGCGCCCGCCGTCGCGGGGTCGCCACCACCCACGAGGGCGTCGAGGGCCTGGTCGCGCTGCCCGGGTTCGCCGACGTGGACGTCGTCCTCGACGCGACCTCGGCCGGCGCGCACCGGCACAACGACAAGGTGCTGCGGGCGCACGGCAAGCGGGTCATCGACCTGACCCCCGCCGCCCTCGGCCCCTACGTGGTGCCCCCGGTCAACCTGGAGGCGCACCTCACCGAGCCGAACCTCAACATGGTCACCTGCGGCGGGCAGGCCACGATCCCGATCGTCGCGGCGGTCGCCTCGCAGGCGCCCGTCCGGTACGCGGAGATCGTCGCCTCGATCGCCTCCCGGTCGGCGGGACCCGGCACCCGGGCCAACATCGACGAGTTCACCGAGACGACCTCCCGGGCGATCGAGCAGGTCGGCGGGGCGGCCAAGGGCAAGGCGATCATCGTCCTCAACCCGGCGGAGCCGCCGCTGATCATGCGTGACACGGTCTACTGCCTGGTGGACGAGTGTGACGAGCCGGCGGTGGTGGAGGCCGTGCGGGCCATGGTGGAGCGGGTCCGCGACTACGTGCCCGGCTACCGGCTCAAGCAGGACGTGCAGTTCGAGAAGATCCCGGCCGGGGAGCCGCTCCCCGACGGCACCCGCGACGGCGGCGTCAAGGTGACCGTCTTCCTGGAGGTGGAGGGCGCCGCCCACTACCTGCCCGCCTACGCGGGCAACCTCGACATCATGACCTCCGCCGCGCTGCGCACGGCCGAGCGCCTGGCCGAGGACCGTACCGACGACGAAGGCGCGCGCGCGGGGGTGAAGGCGTGAAACTGTACGTTCAGGACGTGACGCTGCGGGACGGCATGCACGCCATCCGGCACCGTTACACCGTCGCCCAGGCCGCCGAGATCGCCGCGGCCCTCGACGCCGCCGGGGTGGCGGCGATCGAGATCGCGCACGGCGACGGCCTCTCCGGGGGCAGCTTCAACTACGGCGTGGGCGCGCACACCGACGACGAGTGGATCGAGGCGGTCGCCGGGGCCGTGAGCCGGGCGAGGCTGACCACCCTGCTGCTGCCCGGCATCGGCACCATCGACGACCTCAAGCGCGCCCACGCGCTCGGCGTCACCTCGGTCAGGGTCGCCACCCACTGCACCGAGGCCGACATCTCCGCCCAGCACATCGCCACCGCGCGCGAGCTCGGCATGGACGTGTCCGGATTTTTGATGATGTCGCATATGGCGGAGACCGAGGAACTGGCCAGGCAGGCCAAGCTCATGGAGTCATACGGCGCGCAGTGCGTCTACGTGACCGACTCCGGTGGCCGGTTGACCATGGACGGGGTCAGGGAGCGGATCCGGGCCTACCGCTCGGTGCTCGACGAGGACACCGAGATCGGCATCCACGCCCACCACAACCTGGGGCTGGGCGTGGCCAACTCGGTGGTCGCGGTGGAGAACGGCACCTACCGGGTGGACGCCTCCCTGGCCGGGATGGGCGCGGGGGCGGGCAACTGCCCGATCGAGGTGTTCGTCGCGGTGGCCGACCTGATGGGCTGGGACCACGGCTGTGACCTGAACGCCCTGATGGACGCGGCGGACAACCTGGTCAGGCCGCTGCAGGACCGGCCGGTCCGGGTGGACAGGGAGACGTTGACGCTTGGCTACGCCGGTGTCTACTCCAGCTTCCTGCGGCACGCCGAGGCGGCCTCGGCGCGGTACGGGGTCGACACCCGGACCATCCTGACCGAGGTGGGTCGCCGCCGGATGGTGGGCGGTCAGGAGGACATGATCGTGGACATCGCGCTGGACCTCGCACGTTCGGGAGAGCAGTCATGACCGACATCCACAAGCTCGCCGCGGTCCTGGACGAGGCCATCCGTACCGGTCGCGCGGTGCCCAGGCCCGAGCAGGACTACGGCGTGGCCGACGCCTACCGGGTGCAGGAGGAGCTGATCCGGCTCCGTCTTTCGCGGGGGGACCGGCTGGCCGGGGTGAAGCTGGGTTTCACCAGCGAGGGCAAGCGCCGCCAGATGGGCGTGCACGACATCATCTTCGGACGGGTGCCGGAGTCGTCGGTCATCGGTGACGGCTCGTACGCGGACGTGTCCGGCTACATCCACCCGAGGGCGGAGCCGGAGGTCGTCTACCTCATCGGGCGGCGCATCGCGTCGCCGGCCGACGCGTACGCGCCGGACGCCGTCGCGGCCGTCGCCCCCGGTATCGAGGTCATCGACTCGCGCTACGAGGACTTCAGGTTCTCGCTGCCCGACGTGATCGCCGACAACACCTCGGCCGCCGGATACGCCGTCGGCCAGTGGCGGCCCTACGACCCGTCCCGGTGGAACCTGGGCGTCGTGCTGGAGATCGACGGGCGCGTGGTCCAGGTCGGGTCGACCGGCGCCATCCTGGGTGACCCGCGCCGGGCCCTCGCGGAGGCCGCACGCCTGGCCGGACAGATCGGGATGGTCCTGGAGCCGGGGTGGATCCTGCTCGCCGGTGCCGCCACCCCCGCCGAGCCGCTCGCGCCGGGCGCGCGGGTGCGGGCCGAGATCCAGCACCTGGGATCGGTGTCGTTCACCGCGTCCGTGCCCGAAGAGAAGTCCTGAAGGGGCGCCGGGATGCCGTCGGCGCCCGCGGGAGAGGAGAGAGAGCATGAGTGACGGGCTCGTCGTCACCGGGAAGGCCACCCCCAGGGGAAGGTTTCCGCACGTCAAGCGGGCGGGTGACTTCCTGTACGTGTCCGGGACCAGTTCGCGCAGGCCGGACAACACGATCGTCGGCGCCGAGGCCGACGAGTTCGGCACGGTCACGCTCGACATCGCCGAGCAGACCCGGGCGGTGATAGAGAACATCAAAGACATCCTCCGGGCGGCCGGAGCCGATCTGCGCGATCTCGTGCAGGTCACCACCTACCTGGTGAACATCAATGACTTCGGCGGGTACAACGCGGTCTACGCGGAGTACTTCGACGAGGCCGGCCCGACCCGCACCACAGTGGCCGTTCACCAGCTGCCGCACCCGCATCTGCTCATCGAAATTCAGGCCGTGGCCTACCGACCGGAGGGGCGCCCGTGATCCCACCCATCGACTTCACCAAGTGGATCGACGAGCACGCCCACCTGCTCAAGCCGCCGGTGGGCAACAAGATGGTCTTCGAGGGCTCCAGTGACTTCATCGTCATGGTCGTCGGCGGGCCGAACGCGCGGACCGATTTCCACATCGACCCGTACGAGGAGCTCTTCTACCAGATCCGCGGCAACATGCACGTCAACCTCATGACCCCCGAAGGACCGCAGACCGTGCACGTGCGCGAGGGGCAGATGTGGCTGCTCCCGCCGAACACGCCGCACTCGCCGCAGCGCCCCGAGGAGGGTTCCGTCGGCCTGGTGGTGGAGCGGATCAGGCCGGAGGGCGTGCTGGAGAGGTTCCTCTGGTACTGCCCGGAGTGCAGCGCCGTGGTCCACGAGGTGGAGCTTCAGGTCCGCGACATCGTGACCGACCTGCCGCCGATCTTCCAGGCGTTCTACGCCGACGAGAAGGCGCGCACCTGCGGGAACTGTGGCGCCGTCCACCCCGGCAAGGGATAGCCGTTGATCATTGATGTGCACACCCACCACGTCCCCAGGGGCTGGCCGGATCTCGGCTGGCCGGGGGCGCCACGGCTCCGGGTCGACTCCGAGCGGGAGGCCGTGATCCTGCTCGGGGACCGGGAGTTCCGCCGGATCGCCGACGACTGCTGGAACCCCTCGGTCCGCCTGGAGCGGATGGACGCCGACGGGGTGGACGTCCAGGTCGTCTCGCCGACGCCGGTCTTCTTCGGCTACGAGCGCCCGGCGGCGGAGGCGGTACGGGTCGCGAAGATCTTCAACGACCTGGCGCTGGAGATCTGCGCCTCCGAACGGCTGGTGCCGTTCTGCCAGGTGCCGCTCCAGGACCCCGACCTGGCCTGTGCCGAGTTGGACCGGTGCATGGCCGCCGGGCACGCGGGCGTCGAGATCGGCAACCACGTCGGCGACCGTGACCTCGACGACGAGGGAGTCGTCCAGTTCCTTCAGCACTGCGCCGCCGTGGGCGCGCCCGTCTTCGTGCACCCCTGGGACATGGCGGGTGGGCCCCGGCTGGAGCGCTGGATGGCGCAGTGGCTGGTCGGCATGCCCGCGGAGACGCACCTGTCGGTGCTCGCCCTGATCCTGGGCGGTGTCCTCGATCGGGTGCCGGACACGCTGCGCCTCTGCTTCGCGCACGGCGGTGGCTCGTTCGCCTTCTGGCTCGGCCGGTTCGAGAACGCCTGGCACCGCCGGGGTGACCTCGTCGGGGTCTCCGAGTTCCCGCCGTCGCACTACCTCGACCGGTTCAGCGTGGACTCGGTGGTCTTCGACGAGCGGGCGCTGCGGCTGCTGGTCGACACGATGGGAGAGGACCGGGTCATGCTCGGCTCCGACTTCCCCTACCCGCTGGGCGAGTCGCCGGTGGGCTCGCTGATCCGAGGGGCGGGGTTCCTCTCCGAGGACGCCCGCGCCAAGCTGCTCGGCGGCAACGCCACCCGGTTCCTGGGCCGCTGACCCGGCGGTGAGCCGGGGAGCCCGGGTGCGGCGGGACCGGTCTCGGTCCCGCCGTGCCCGGGGTGCCACCTGATCCGCTGTGACGGCATGATGGAAGGGTTGCCAGCACCTACCCCGGAGATGACTCGTGGCCATCAGCCGTGCGGAGTGCGTCGCGCTCGACGCCGCCGATCCCCTCAAGCGGATCAGGGACGAGTTCGTCCTGCCCGACGGGACGATCTACCTGGTCGGCAACTCACTCGGCGCCCCGCCGAAGGCCGCCGCGGCCGCGGTCACGCGGACCGTGGAGCAGGAGTGGGGCGGCCGGTTGGTCGGTGCCTGGAACGTCTCCGGCTGGTACGACCTGCCGCTGACCACCGGTGACAGGATCGCCCCGCTGATCGGCGCGGGCCCCGGCCAGGTGGCGGTGGGCGAGAGCACCTCGATCGCCATCGTCAAGGCCGTGTCCGCCGCTCTGGGCCTGCGGCCGGAGCGCCGGGTCGTCGTCTCGGACCTGGCCAACTTCCCCACCGACCGCTACGTGGTCCAGGGGCTGGCGGAGGCGCTGGGCGGCTACGAGATCCGCGACGTCACCGGCCTTGACGACCTCTCCGGCGCTCTCTCCGAGGACGTCGCGTGCGTGCTGCTGTCGGAGGTGGACTACCGGACCGGTGCCCGTCACGACACGGCGGCGGTCACCGCGCTGGTCCAGGCGGCGGGCGCGCTGATGATCTGGGACCTGTGCCACAGCGCCGGCGCGTACCAGGTGGACGTCTCGGCGGCCGACTTCGCGGTCGGCTGCACCTACAAGTACCTGAACGGCGGTCCGGGGTCCCCGGCCTTCGTCTACGTCCACCCGGACCACCAGGCAGCGGGGCGGCACATGCTGACCGGCTGGCACGGTCACGCGGAGCCGTTCGCGTTCGAGCCGGACTTCCGTCCCGCCGACGGCATCCGGCGCTTCACCGTGAGCACCCCGCACGTGGTGTCCTACGCCCCGCTCAACGCCTCGCTCGACATCTGGGAGCGCGTCGACCTGGCCGCCGTGCGGGCCAAGAGCGTGGCACTGACCTCGCTCTTCATCGAGCTCGTCGAGGAGTTCTGCGCGCCGTACGGGCTGGGGCTCCTCTCGCCCAGGGACCCGGAGCGGCGGGGCAGCCAGGTCAGCTTCAGTCACCCGGACGGCTATCCGGTCATGCGTGCCCTGATCGACCGCGGCGTCCACGGTGACTTCCGCGCTCCCGACGTCCTCAGGTTCGGCTTCGCGCCGCTCTACATCCGTTTCGTGGACGTCTACGACGCGGCCGTGACCCTGGCCGAGGTGCTGGAGAAGGAGAGCTGGCGCGACGACCGCTACAGCCGGCGCCTCGCCGTCACCTGAACATCCGCCCCTCGGCGGGGGATGCTCAGCGGTCGCCCGGCTTGCGTCCCCCGAACATCGGGCGCCTGGTCTCCCAGTATCTCCAGCCCTCCACCCGCGCGGGGATGTTGGCTATGCCGGCGGTGACCTTGCGTACGCGGCAGTTGTAGACCCGGCGCCACGCCGTGAAACTCACCCGGTATCCGAAGACGCGGTACCACAGGTTTCCGTACATGCCGTCGCTGATTTCCCGGGTGTACTCGTGTCCGGTCTCGACGATGTACTCGTCCGCGAGCAGCGGGCTCACAAAGTTTCGCAGCTGGCGGATCAGTTTACCCGTTTCGATCTCGCTGATCTTTTCTCTTTCTAGTTCCATCTCGGCGTACACACGGTGTTGCCGGGTGACCGACGCCGCCATTGTGCCGCCGGGACCGTCGATGAACCGGGTACGGGGAATGAAGAAATTCTTTGGCCGGAAGGAACGGAACCTGAAGAAGGACCTCGGCCTGCACTTCCTGCGTGCCTGTTCCGCGAGCGAGGGGTGGGAGCCGCCGGAATCGGTGGCGGAGGGGGGTTCGGTGCTGACCGAGGCGATGGGTGAGGTCGGGTCGGGCGGCGGCTCGACGAGCGCGGACGAGGTGGTGGACGAGGTGGTGATCGAAGAGGGCTCAGCGCCGGTCGAGGTGGCGGTCGAGGCGGTGGGCGGGGTGGTGGGCGAGGTCGGGGCGGGTGGTGGGACGTTGGGCGCGGACGCGGCCGCGGGTGTGGAAACGGTGACGGCGAGGGCCATGGAGAGGGAGCCGGCCAAGGACAGTACGGCCGTCCCCTTCATTGACCGACGTCCCCTGTGCCGGTTGCGCGGAACCATCGGGTTTGTTTGAGGTTCGGGGGTGGACACGGAGACCTCACTCCCTTCCACGCGCGATCCACGATCGATCCGCTGGTCGGAATGTGGCCTCTGCCGCTATATGGAACCACTCAGCGCGACATTGACGATGCTTACAGCCGGGATTCGCCGCCACGCGGTGCCACGCCGACCCCCACCCCACCGAACAGGGCAAGAACGAGTGAAAAGGCGTTCATGCCGCCCGCCCGAGTGCCGCCCCGTTTTTCCGCGCCCCCGTTTCCCGGCGCCGTCGTGACGGGCCTCAGCGGGGAACGATCGGCAAGGTGATGAAGGAGTCGGGGAAGACGGTCTGGTGCTGGACGACGAACTCGTCCAGCACCGATTCCGCGGGAAGTTGGAACTGCGGTAGACGTCGCCGCGCAGGATCGTGCCGTCGCGCATGGGAACGGGGGGCGTGCTCGGCGACGAGGGGGAGCGCCGCGCGGTCGAGTTTCGCCATGGGGGCTTCTCAGGTCAGGGTGTAGGCGTCGTAGCGGACGGCATCGGCGGTGCGGGACGCCGAGGCCACGGCCAGGGTGCGGTTGAGCCACAGGTACCGTTCGTCGCCGGTCTCGAAGCGGCAGAACAGCCGGAAGTAGTACTCGCCAGGGGCGACGGGCTCGCCCCGAGACAGGCGTTCCAGGACGGGGGGAGGGCCGTGCCGCACCCCGCTGGTGGAGATGAACAGGTGCGCGCCGTCGTGGGTGCGCAGCGTGTAGCGGGTGTCGATGCTGGCCATGCCGTCGGCGTGCAGGACCTGCCAGTCGGCGCCGCCGGGCAGCACGGTCCCGGAGAGGCGCGGCCCCTCGAACGACCCGCCCACGATGTTGATCACCCGGCGCCTGCCCCACTGGGAGGCGCCGAGGTCGAGGATCGGGTCGAGTTCCACGTGAAACACGGCGAGCGGTTCGAGGTTCACCGCGTCACGCTCCAGGACGGGCGCTCGTTCAGCGACACCGGGTCGAAGCCCGCCGTGCGCTTGTACGACGCGGCGATCTCGGTCCGCTCGGCGAGGGGGACGACCCGCTCGATGTCGTCGAAGCCGTCCGGGGCACGCTCGTGGGCGAGCCTCATCACCACCTCGGGGCCCATCTGCCGGTTGGACAGCTGCAGCGCGGTGGTCACCGGGCGGCGGGTCGCCTCGTAGGCGGCGAGGTCGCCGTGCGCGAGGGAGTGGGCGAGCACCCGGGCATCGATGATCGCCTGGGAGGCGCCGTTGGAGCCGATCGGGTACATGGCGTGGGCGGCGTCGCCCAGCAGGGTCACGTTGCCCGACGTCCAGTACGGCAGCGGGTCGCGGTCGACCATCGGGTACTCGTACGCCGCCTCGGCACCGGAGATGATCCCGGGCACGTCCAGCCAGTCGAACCGCCAGTCCGCGAAGTGCTCGACGATCCGCTGAGGATCCGCCGGGCGGTTCCAGTCGCCCCGGGCCGGGGCCTCGCCGTCCAGCGGGCGTTCGGCGATCCAGTTGATCAGTGTCCGCTCGCCCGTCTCGATCGGATAGGCCACGAACTTCCGCGTGCCGTCCCCGGCCATGATCATGGATCGCCCGGTCAGGAACGGCTCGCCGTAGGTCGTGCCGCGCCACAGGACCAGCCCGTTCCAGGGCGGTGGTCCCTCGCCGGGGAACAGGTGCGCCCGGACCGCCGAGTGGATGCCGTCCGCGCCGACCAGCAGGTCGTCCGCCTCGATCCGCAGGTCGCCCGTCCCGATCCGCAGGCCGTCCGCGCCGGACCCGGGGCGCGGGCCGGTGGAGACGACGCGGCTGCCGGTCCGCACGGCCTGCGCGCCGAGGCGCTCGATCACGGCCTCCAGCAGGAGCATCTGCAGGCGTCCGCGGTGGATCGAGTACTGCGGCCAGCCGTATCCCGCGCCCAGGCCCCTGGGCTCCGACCAGATCGGCGTGCCGTACCGGTTGAAGTAGGCCAGCTCCCCGGTGGCCACCCCGATCTCGGCCAGCCGCTCCGCGAGGCCGAGCTCGGTGAGCTCGCGCACGGCGTGCGGCAGCAGGTTGATGCCCACGCCCAGCGGGCGGATCTCCCCGGCGGCCTCGCACACGACCACGTCCTCGAAGCCGGCGGCGTGCAGGCTGAGCGCTGTCGCCAGCCCGCCGATGCCGCCTCCGGCGATGACCACTCGCACAGATGCCTCCCGTAGATTGTTATGGCCGTAACAATATTCACGGCGGACCTCTCGTTGCGCAAGACTTGGCCGATGGACAGAGCAGACCTTCGGTACGCCGCCTACGCGCGTGAGCGCCTGGCGGCCATGCCGCCCCCGGCCGACGCCGAGGCCTTCGCGCTGGCCTACAACCTGCTCCAGCTGGCCTACCTGCTCGTCACGGACCTGGAGACGCGCATCCACCGCCCGCGAGGCGGGACCCTTCCCGGTTTCCGCCTGATGTTCAAACTCTGGCTGCTCGGCCCCACCCAGCCCGCCAGGCTCGCGGAGATCTCCGCCACGTCCCGCTCCGCGGTGACCAACGCGGTCAACACCCTTGAGCGGGACGGCCTGGTCGAGCGCCGCCCGCTCCCCGAGGACAGGCGGGCCGTGGTGGTCGGCCTCACCCCGGCGGGCGAGGCGGCGGTCCGTGAGATCTTCGCCGAGCAGACGAGCAGGGAACAGGAGTGGTTCTCCTGTCTGCGGGCCGATGAGCGCGAGAACCTCACGGACCTTCTCGGCCGGGTCCTCGCCGCCCGGCCAGGGGACGCTCCCTGATCAGAGCCGGCTGAGCAGAGTCGACACGGGGTCGACACGGGGTCGACACGGGGTCGACACGGGCCGGCCCGGGTGCCGGCGGCCGCTCGGTCCACAGGGCGGGCGCCGCCCGGCTCAGGGGCGCGGGATGCTCCGCAGATTCGCCTTCGCCATGTCGACCATGCGCCCGACCCCGCCGGTGAGCACGATCTTGCCCGCGGCCAGGGCGAACCCCTTCACCTGCTCGGGGGTGATGCGCGGTGGCATGGCCAGCACGTCGGGGTCGGTGACCACGTCCAGCAGGAAGGGCCCGGGGGTCGCGAAGGCGCGGGCCAGGGCCTCCCGTACGTCCGCGGGGTCCTCCACCCGCAACGATTCGATGCCGGCCGCGGCGGCGATCGCCGCGTAGTCGACGGGAGCGTGGTCGGTGCCGAAGTCGGGCAACCCGTCCACCATCATCTCCAGCTTCACCATGCCGAGCGAGGAGTTGTTGAACACCACCGTCTTCACCGGCAGGTCGTGCAGCCGGACCGTGAGCAGCTCCCCGAGGAGCATGCCGAGCCCGCCGTCCCCCGACAGCGAGACGACCTGCCGCCGGCGGTCGGTGAACTGGGCGCCGATGGCGTGCGGGAGCGCGTTGGCCATGCTCCCGTGCACGAACGAGCCGATGATGCGACGGCGGCCGTTGGGACTGAGATAGCGGGCGGCCCAGACGTTGCACATCCCGGTGTCCACCGTGAACACCGCGTCGTCGTCGGCGAGCTCGTCCATCAGGTTCGCGACGTACTCGGGGTGGATCGGGCGGTGATGCTCGATGTCGTGCGTGTACGCCTCCACCACGTTCTCCAGCGCCTTCAGGTGCCTGGCCAGCATCCTGTCGAGCTGGCGGCGGTCCGTCTTCTGCGTGACGTGCGGCAGCACCGCGCGGATCGTCGCGCCGACATCGCCGTGTACGGCCAGCTCCAGCGGGGTCCTGCGGCCCAGCCGTGCCGGGTCGTGGTCGATCTGGACCGTGCGCGCCCCCGGCAGGAAGTCGTCGTAGGGGAAGTCGGTCCCCGCCAGTACCACCAGGTCCGCCTCGCGCATCGCGTCGTAGCAGGCGCCGTAGCCGAGCAGCCCGCTCATCCCCACGTCGTAGGGGTTGTCGTACTGGATCCATTCCTTGCCGCGCAGCGCGTGCCCGACCGGTGCCAGGGTGCGCCCGGCCAGCCCCATGACCTCCTCGCGGGCGTGGCGCGTCCCGGCGCCGCAGAACAGCATCACCTTCTCGGCGCGGTTCAGCGCCTCGGCCAGCTCGGCCACCTGGTCGGCGGGCGGCACGACCGTGCCGGTCCGGGTCAGGAAGTCGTGCTCACCGGTGGCGCGGGCGGTGGACATGCTCGCCACGTCACCGGGGAGCACCACCACCGAGACGCCGCCGAGGCCGATCGCCTGCTGTACCGCGATGCGCAGCACCCGGGGCATCTGCTCGGGCGTGCCGACCATGTCGCAGAAGTGGCTGCACTCCACGAAGAGACGCCCCGGATGGGTCTCCTGGAAGAAGCCGGTGCCGATCTGAGTGGAGGGGATGTGCGAGGCCAGCGCGAGCACGGGGGCGCCGCTGCGGTGGGCGTCGTAGAGCCCCTGGATCAGGTGGGTGTTGCCGGGGCCGCAGCTGCCCGCGCAGGCCGCCAGGCGCCCGGTGACCTGTGCCTCGGCCGCGGCGGCGAACGCCCCCGCCTCCTCGTTGCGTACGTGGACCCACTCGATGTGGCCGGACTTCCTGACCGCGTCGACCACCGGGTTCAGGCTGTCGCCCACCACCCCGTAGATCCTTTCCACCCCGGCCTGGCGGAGAACCTCGATGAACTGCTCGGCGACGGTCGCCATGGTGCCCCCTCGTGTATGGCGTCATCGGTGTACCTCACCGCATTTCGCCGCGTCATTCCCCGGGGAGGCGTTCGACCGGCCGCACGGTGTGTCGCTCGGCGGCGGGACCGCTGTTTGCTTACCGAGCAAAAGGCTCATGTTCGGACATGATGTGGCGTGGGGGATACGTTCTTTAGGGAGAGGGGGTACGTCCTGCCGAAAGCCTGTCACTTTCCGTGGCGCGCCGCTTACCATGCGACGGAGGTCACCCACTCTCGGAAGGCTCCATATGACCGGGCAGAACTCCGCGACCGCGTCTGACTACGTGTTCGACAACGACGGGGATCACTCGTCCGACCAGCACCGCTACCTCGCCCAGCTCCTTGACCCGCTGACCTTCGAGCGCCTCGCCCTGACCGGCGTCGGAGCCGGCTGGAACTGCCTGGAGGTCGGGGCCGGCGGGGGCAGCGTGGCGCTCTGGCTGGCCGAGCGGGTGGCGCCCGACGGGCGTGTGCTGGCGACCGACATCAAACCCGGTCTGATCCCGTCCAGGCCGGGGCTGACCGTCGTCCGCCACGACGTCGTCGCCGACCCGCTGCCGGTGGACGCGTTCGACCTGATCCACGCCCGGCTCGTGCTTAGCCACCTGCCCCAGCGCCGCCAGGTGCTGCGGCGCCTGCGCGCCGCGCTGCGGCCCGGCGGCTGGCTGCAGATCGACGAGATCGACATCACCCGCTGGGTGGCGCCGCCCACCCTCGGCGGGCGGGGGGGAGAGCTGTACGGGGCCTACATCGCCGCGATGACCCGGGTGCTGGGCGCCGCGGGCAGCGATCCGACCTGGGGTGGTTCCGCCGCGCGGGAGATGGCCGGGGCGGGCCTGGTCGATGTCGACCCGGTGCGCTGGACCGAGGTATGGGAGCGCGGCTCCGCCGGGCTCGGTCTCCTGATCAGCAACAGTCACCACCTGGAGGAGCGCCTGGCGGAGGCGGGGATGACCGCACGGCAACTCCGGGAGGTCCGCGAGGTCATGTCGGCCCCGGGGTTCAGCGCGCCCTCCTTCGAGATCCACTCCATCCTCGCCCGCAGGGCCTGCGACGGCTGAGGGCGAGAGCCGGCCCGAAAGGCGCGCCCCGAGACGGTTCGCGGGACGCGGCCGTCTGATTTTCGGGTGTTCACCGACGTCACGCTCGGTGACCGGGCGTCAGGGGCGATGCCCTGCCACCGGGTGCTCGGGCGTCGGCAGGCGGTAACGGAATGCTCTCGATCCGTGGCGGCGGAGACGGCGGTTTCGCGCGCCCGCACCCATGCTGAACTGCATGATCGTCTGGAGCCCCGGCCCTCGCCGGTGAGCAGTCTCGTGACCTGTCGCGAACATTGAGATTCAATCTTCGCTCTGCGGCTTGAAGCTACATATGTCCCATGGGCATAGTGTTTCGAATCACACACGCACCAGTCGCGGCGTGCGACCGTGGGGCTCTCCGAGCCCGGCGGCTGTCGGCCACGCGCAGGAACCGCGGATTGGACAAGACGAATGAGTTCCGCCCCTCCGATCCGCTCGAAGATTCTTAAGATCCTCGTCATTCCTGTGCTCTCGCTGATCGCCCTCTGGATGGTCATCGCCTACACGGCGGTCTCACAGATCGCCGGCATCTCCCAGACGCAGACCCGCTGGCAGGTGACCGGGGCGCCGATCCAGGAGATGATCGTCGAGATCCAGCGCGAGCGCCAGCTCTCCGCCGACGCGGCCGGGGCCACCGCACAGAACAAGTCGCTCTCCGAACAGCGGCGAGCCACCAACCGCATGGTGGATCGGGTACGTCAGGCGATCTCGTCCGCCGAGGGCTACGAGCCGGAGAACGCTCCGACCGACATGCGGATCCTGAAGTCGGCCATGGACGGGCTCGTTCTGGTGCGCGCCTCCGCCGACAACGGCTCGATGAGCGCGATCCAGGTGACCGACGCCTACAACGCCTTCATCAGCGCCGCCAACAAGCAGTTCGGCGACTCGACGGTGCTCGCCGACGTGTCGTCCTTCCGCATCATCCGCGGCATGACCGCCTACAGTGCCACCGCCGAGTACCTGGGCAGGGAGCAGGCCGTACTCGCCCCGGTGCTGAAGCGCGGCACGATGACGCACGCCGAGCAGGCGGCCTTCGTCGCGGCGGTGACCAGCCGGAGGCACTTCCTGGCCAACGCGGAGCTGGACATGAGTCCCGAACTGCAGGCGCGCCACCGGCAGGTCGCCGGGGACGCCGTCCACCAGCGGCTGCTGGCCGCCGAGAACAAGATCTTCGCATGGGACCTCAAGGGGAAGCCGCCGCTGGACGCCGCCGAGTGGAAGCGGGACTCCGGGACGGTGCTGAGCACGGTCAACCAGCACACCCAGGAGGAACTGGCCCGCGCCACGATCAAGGGCGACGAACTCAGGAGTTCGGCGTTCCTGCGCATCGGGCTGGTCCTGGGCCTGGGCCTGCTCGCGATCATCGTCTCGATCGTGTTCTCCTACCGGTTCGGCCGCTCCCTGGTCGATGAGCTGAAGCGACTCCAGGCCTCGGCCGTGGAACTGGCGGAAGAGCGGCTGCCGCGACTGGTCGAGCGGCTGCGCAGGGGCGAGGACGTGGACCCGGCGGCCGAGGCTCCCGAATTGGATCGCGCCAACACCGCCGAGGTCGACCGGGTCGTGCACGCGTTCTCCGCGGTGCAGCGCACCGCGGTGGAGGCCGCGGTCGGCCAGGCCACCCTCCGCAAGGGCGTCAGCCAGGTCTTCCTGAACCTCGCCTGGCGCAACCAGGCGCTGCTCCACCGCCAGCTCACGCTCCTGGACACGATGGAGCGCCGCGTCGAGGAGCCGGAGACCCTGGAGGATCTCTTCAAGCTCGACCACCTGACCACCCGCATGCGGCGGCACGCGGAGAACCTGATCATCCTGTCCGAGGCGGCCCCCGCCCGCAGATGGCGCGACCCGGTGCCGATCTTCGACGTGGTGCGCAGCGCCGTGCTCGAGGTCGAGGACTACACCCGCGTCACGGTCCTGCCCATGCCGCAGGCGCCGCTGCTGGTGGGCGCCGCGGTCACCGACGTGATCCACCTGATCGCCGAGCTGGTGGAGAACGCCACGGTCTTCTCGCCGCCGAACACGGTGGTCCACGTACGGAGCATGGTGGCTGCCAACGGCTTCGCGCTGGAGGTCGAGGACCGGGGTCTGGGGCTGAACCAGGCCACCCTCGACGAGCTCAACGCCAAGCTAGCCGACCCGCCGGAGTTCGACCTGGCCGACAGCGACAGGCTCGGCCTGTTCGTCGTCGCCAGGCTCGCGGCCCGGCACGGGATCAAGGTCGTGCTGCGGCCCTCGCCGTACGACGGCACCACCGCGATCGTGCTGCTGCCGCAGAGTCTCCTCGCCACCTGCGAGGCACTGACCGCCGAGGACGTCCCCCGGGTACGCCGGGTGGGCGCCCATCCGGGCGGGCCGGTGCGGGCGCTGGCCGCGGCCCCTGAGGTGCTGCCCGGGGCGTTCTACAGTTCGCAGGACCTGCCGGTGGCGCGCACTCCCGAGCCCTCGCCGGGATGGTTCCCCGCGCCACAGCAGCGGCAGGAGACCCCGGCCCCCTCGATGCCCGTGCGGCGGGCGGTGTCCGTACCGGACGTCGACGAGGACCTGGACGGGTTGCCGGTGCGGGTGCGGCAGGCCAGCCTGGCCCCCCAGCTCCGCCAGACGCGCTCACCTGAGCGGCGCGACGTTCCCGCGCGTACTCCCGAGGAGCTCTCAAACCTCATGTCGTCCATGCAACGAGGCTGGCAGCAGGGTCGCAGCCAGACCGAGCAGGACCAGGACGTGTGGAAGCGAAAGGATGGCCACTCCGATGCCCGACCCCAGATCTGAACTGAGCTGGCTGCTCGACGACCTGACCCAGCGGGTCCCCGGTATCCGGCACGCGATCGTGCTGTCCGCCGACGGCCTGGCGATGGGCGGCTCCCGGGAGCTGACCCGGGAGGACGCCGAGCACCTGTCCGCCATCTCCGCCGGGAGTCACAGCCTCGCGCTGGGCACCGGGCGGCACTTCGGCCTCGGCGGTGTGCGGCAGACCATCATCGAGATGGAGGGGGGCTTCCTGTTCGTCACCGCGGCGGGGCAGGGAGCCCGGTTGGCCGTGCTGGCCGCGGGCGATGCCGAACTCGGCATGGTGACCTACGAGATGGCGCTGTTGGTCAAGCGCGTCGGCGAGCACCTGTCCTCACAGCCGAGGGGAGCTGCCCCGGCGCCCGCCTGGAACGGTGCGAGATCGTGACGGGAGAGGATCCCGGGCCCTTGGTCAGGCTCTTCGGGGTGACCGGCGGTCGGGCGCGCCCGATCGGGGAGAGCTTCGACCTGGTGGCCATCGTCACGACCGTCGACATACCCCTCGAGCCGGTCGGGTTGATGCCCGAGCATCTCGACGTGCTGTCGGCGTGCCGCCGGCCCACCCCCGTGGCGGACGTGGCGGCGCACCTCAAGCTGCCGCTCAACATCACCCGCGTACTCCTCAGCGAACTGCGCCGCGAGGGCCTGGTCACCATCGACAAGCCCCGGCCGATGGGGAAGACGATCGACGAACGCATCTACAGGGAAGTGCTGCATGGAATACGCGGCCTCTGAGCCGGGCATGAGCCCGGTCGACAGCCCGGCGATGGCCATCAAGATCCTTGTCGCCGGCGGTTTCGGGGTCGGCAAGACGACCATGGTCGGTACGATCAGCGAGATCAGGCCCCTGCACACCGAGGAACTGCTGAGCGAGCGCGGTGTCGGCGTGGACGACGTCGCGGGCGTCGAGTCGAAGATCACCACGACCGTGGCGCTGGACTTCGGCCGGATCACCATCCGTGACGGGCTCTGGCTCTACCTGTTCGGCACTCCGGGCCAGGACAGGTTCTGGTTCATGTGGGACGAGCTCTCCGTCGGCGCGCTCGGCGCGGTCGTGCTCGCCGACACCCGTCGTCTGCAGGACTGCTTCCCCGCCGTGGACTACTTCGAGCAGCGCGGGCTCCCGTTCGTGGTGGCGGTCAACTGCTTCGACGGCGCGCGGCGGCACGACCCGATCAAGATACGGAGGGCGCTGGGGCTGGACGGGGTGGCCCCGATCATCCTCTGTGACGTGCGCAGGCGCGAGTCGGTCAAGGAGGTACTGACCACGCTGGTCACCTACTCGGCGGGAGGCGCCTTCCAGGCGGCTCACGCGGGCGCCTGACGGTCACCGTTCGCCTTCGAGGCCGCCGGAGTCCGGTGCACGGTGCTCCGTGCCCCGCAGCCTGTCGCGTTCTCCCAGCAGGCGAGCGGTCTCTGCGGAGACCTCGGTGGCCAGCACGGCCGACACGACGTCGATCAGGTGGCTGGTGAAGAGCCGGTCGTCCTTGCCCTCGGGGCCCGCGGCGCGGCGGGCGAGCTCCACGTAGGTCACCCGGATGGCCATGAAACGCTGGTGCAGCCGGCGCAGCGCGACCTCGGAGAGCAGCGGGGCCACCAGTTCGCGCCACCGGTTGATGCTCTGCTGAGGATCGGCCTGCATGCTCCGCAGGGCGGGGAGGTCGCCGCGCTGGACGAGCTGCTCCATGATCCGTAGATATGACCGGCCGCCGTCGGGGTCGGCCAGCTTGGCGGCCATCGGCCGCACCAGCGCGGCGGCGAGGGCGCGGCGGGCCTCGGCCTCCGGAAGGCTCCCCCTGGACTCGTACTCGTCGAGCAGCTGGTGGCGGCGGGCCTCGATCTCGGGATGGTGCTTGGCGAGCACCGCGTTCAGCAGTCCCGCCCGATCCCCGAAGTGGTACTGGAGCGCCGTCGAGTTGCGTTGCCCGGCGGCACTGTTGATCTCGCGGAGTGACACGCCGTCGATTCCCCGCTCGGCGAACAGCCGCTCGGCCGCCGCCACCAGGCGCCTGCCGGTCGCTTCCGGGTTAGGGGGCATGCGCGCTCCTGCCTTGCCGGTGGATCTGTCGATCGTTAAGGTAATAATGCATCTGTCTGAAATCATCAAGCAGTCGCCTCAAAGCAGCGACACACGGCAAGGATAGAAGGCGTTCCCTTCCGACCTGCCGGTCTGAAGGTAAGGGGAGGACCCCATGGCCATTGATTTCACCCTCGCCCCCGAGCACGAGGAGATCCGTCGCCGGGTACGGGCCTTCGTCCAGGAGACCATCATCCCGGCCGTCAGCGGCTTCGACGACGAGGAGAAGGCGACCACCCGCGACGAGTACATCCGGGTCATCTTCGAGCTGCGCGAGAAGGCGCGGGCCGAGGGGCTGTGGCTGCCGCACATGCCCAAGGAGTGGGGCGGTATGGGCCTCGGCCACGTCGAACTCGCCATGGTGCAGTCCGAGGCCGCCAAGACCCGGCTCGGACCCTGGGTCCTCAACTGCGCGGCGCCCGACGAGGGCAACATGCACACGCTGCTGCACTGGGCGACCGACGAGCAGAAGGAGAAGTACCTCAAACCACTGCTCAAGGGCCACAAGATGTCATGCTTCGCGATGACCGAGCCGGAGGTGGCCGGTTCCGATCCCACGCTCATCCGCACCCACGCCGTCAGGGACGGCGACGAGTGGGTCATCAACGGCCACAAGTGGTTCATCTCCAACGCCCGCCGTTCGAGCTTCGCTATCCTCATCGCCAAGACCGAGCTCGACGTGCCCGAGGGCTCGCGCGGCGGCAACACGGCCTTCCTCATCGACCTCCCGCAGCAGGGGTGGAACGACGTCCGCGAGGTCGAGACGATGCACGGCTCCACCGGCCACAGCGAGATCGTCATCACCGACCTGCGGGTGCACGACGGCCAGATCCTCGGCGGGCGCGGCAACGGCCACCGGCTCGGCCAGTACCGCCTGGGCCCGGCGCGGCTGGCGCACTGCATGCGCTGGATCTCCCAGGCCGAGACGGCGCTGGACATGATGGTCGACCGCGCGCTCAACCGCTACAGCCACGGATCGCTGCTGGCCGAGAAGCAGGGCATCCAGTGGCTGATCGCCGACTCGGCGATGGAGCTCTACCAGTGCAAGCTGATGGTCCTGCACGCCGCCTCGAAGATCGACAAGGGTGAGGACTTCCGCACCGAGGTCTCGATGGCGAAGCACTTCGTGGCCAACAGCCTCAACCGGATCGTCGACCGGGCGATCCAGGTGCACGGCGCGCTCGGCTACTCGACCGACACCCCGCTGGCCAACATGCTCCAGCACGCCCGCTGGGCCCGCTTCGCGGACGGTGCCGACGAGATCCACCAGATGCGCATCGCCGAGCGTACGATCGCGGCGTACCAGAGCACGGGTTCGACCAACGCCGCGACCGGAGGGCTGCCACTTTGACCACGGAGAAGACGGGTACCGGCGGCTGGTTCGCCGCCGGCGGCGGGCTGCTCAGCGGGCTGGGGACCGAGAGCCCGGCCGAGGCGTTCAACGTGGTCCGCAGTGACCGGCTGGAGGGCAGGGTCGCCCTGGTCACCGGCGGCGGCAACGGCATCGGCGCGGGCGTGGCCCGGCGGCTGGCCGAGGGCGGGGCCCGCCTCGTCCTCGCCGACGTCGACGACGCCGCGGGCGAGAAGCTCGCCGACGAGCTGGACGCGACCTATGTCCACTGCGACGTGTCCCGGCTGGAGGACAACGAGGCGGCGGTGGCGACCGCGGTCGAGCGGTACGGCAGGCTCGACCTCGCCTTCCTCAACGCGGGCATCACCTCGGGCTGCGGGCTGGGCGAGGACTTCGACGTCCGGCGCTACCGCCTGGCGATGGGGGTCAACCTCGACGGTGTCGTCTTCGGGGCGCACGCCGCGATCCCGGCGCTGCTGGCGGCGGGCGGCGGCACGATCGTGGCGACCGCCAGCATGGCGGGCATCGTCGGCATCCCCTCGGATCCCATCTACGCCGCCAACAAGCACGCCGTCGTCGGGCTGGTCCGCTCGCTCGGCCAGGATCTCCAGCCGCGGGGGATCAGGGTGCAGGGGCTCTGCCCCTCCTTCGCCGACACCGCGATCCTCGGCGAGGGCAGGGAGATGCTCCAGCAACTCGGCTTCCCGATCCTGGAGGTCTCGGCGGTCGTCGAGACGTTCGTCCAGCTGCTCGACAGCGAGGGCACCGGCGAGTGCTGGTTCGTGATCCCCGGCCGTGAGAGCCAGCCCTTCTCCTTCCGCCGCGCTCCGGGGCCGCGAGTCTGAGCGGGTGCGGTACGGGGTGTGGTTTGTCCGAATTTTGGTGGTTCATAGGCTCCGGTGGTCCGCCACGGGGTAGAGCACGAAAGGGGTTGGACCCGCGGGGGCCGCGACCCTCTTCCGCGTCGCGGGGAGGAACACATGACAGCTCGACCGCATCGGCCCACACGGCCGGCCAGGGTGCCCGCCGACGCCTCCACGGCGGGAGACGGTATCGCCGTGGGCTCGGGTCCGGTCATCGTGGACGTCTACATCGACTTCCTCTGCCCGTTCTGCAGGGCGTTCGAGGAGGCGGCGGGACCGGCGCTGGTAAGGCTGGTGGCGGACGGGGCGGTCAGCCTCGTCTACCATCCCATGGGCTTCCTGGACGAGCTCTCCACCGACCACTACTCCTCCCGCGCGTCCGCCTCCTCTGGTTGCGCCTCGGACCGGGGGAGGTTCGTCGAGTACGTCCATGCGCTCTTCACCGACCAGCCCCCGGAGGGAGGCCCGGGGCTCACCGACGACGAGCTGGTCGAGGTCGGCCGTCTCGCGGGGATCACCGATCCGGGGTTCGGCGGATGCGTGCGCGAGGGCGTCTATCTCGACTGGGCCGCCCACGTGACGGAGACGGCCATCGAGCGCGGAGTGAGCGCCACGCCGACGGTCCTCGTCCAGAACGCCCCGGTACCCGCCAACGCGCAGGCCATCCTCACCGCCGTGCTGGCCGTCGCCCGCTCGCGCCGGTGACCGGCGGGGGCCGGAGCCTCGGCCCCCGCCGTACATCGGGAAGTGCCGGAATCCCGGCGTCTCCGGTACGTCAGGCGGTGCCGGGATCCTCCTGCACCGAGATGGCGCCCGAGGGGCAGAGCCGCTCGGCCCGGCGGACGTCGGCGTGCAGCTCGGGCGGCGGTGACTCGTCGAGGAGCACGACGGTGCCGTCGTCCTCGCTCTGGTCGAACACCTCCGGCGCGGTGAGCACGCACATGCCCGCTCCGATGCACCGCGACGTGTCCGTGGTCACCTTCAGTGCGTTCTCTACCATCTGACCGGCAGCTCCCGTACGCCGTAGATGGACATGGTGTCGCGCATGCGGACCTCCTGCGCCGGTACGGCGAGTCGTAGATCGGGGAACCGATCGAACAGCATGGGAAACGCGGTGCGCATCTCCACGCGGGCGAGCTGCTGGCCGAGACACTGGTGCAACCCGTGCCCGAATGTCAGATGCCCACTCGCGGGGTGGGTGATGTCCAGACGGTCGGGGTCGGTGAAGCGCGCGGGATCGCGGTTGGCGGCCTGGATCGAGAGGGTCACCACCTCACCCGCCCTGATGAGTTCCCCGTCCACCTCGACGTCCTCCAGGGCGGCGCGGATCGGGCCGATGTGGATGATGCTGAGATAGCGCAGCAACTCCTCGACCGTGTTGTCGATCAGCGAGGGATCGGCGCGCAGCGCGGCGAGCTGGTCGGGGTGCTGCAGCAGGGCGAACGTGCCGAGCCCGAGCATGTTGGCGGTGGTCTCGTGCCCGGCGGCGAGCAGCAGGAACCCGATGTTGCCCAGTTCCTCGTCGGTCAGCTCACCGCCGGTGACGAGCCCGCTGAGCAGGTCGTCGGCCGGCTCGGCCCGTTTGAGCTCGATGAGCCGGGCGAAGAACGCGGCGACGCGGGCGACCGCCGCGCGGATGTCCTCGACGGCGGACTCCAGGTTCAGCAGCACCGCGGTGGCCTGCTGGAACTCCGCGCGATCGGAGTACGGGACACCGAGCAGCTCGCAGATCACCAGCGAGGGGATGGGCAGCGCGAACTCCCTGACCAGGTCCTGGGGAGGCCCGGCCTTCTCCATCGCGTCCAGCCGCTCCTCGGTGATCTCGTGGATCCTGGGCTCCAGCTGCTTCATCCGCCGCACGGTGAACTGCGCGGTGAGCAGCTTCCGGTAGCGGGTGTGGTCGGGCGGGTCCATCCGGATGAACATGCCGGGGTCGGCCGGGCGGCGCATCTCCTGCATCAGCGGGAAGGGCACCGGGACGTTCAGCAGCTCGCGCCGGGAGCTGAACCGGGGATCGGCCAGGATCGACCGCACCGCGGGGTAGGAGGTCACGAGCCAGCCGACCCGGCCGTCGGGATAGGTCATCGGTGTGACGGGCCGTTCCTCGCGCAGCGAGGCAAGACGCTCGGGTGGGGTGAAGGGGTCGGGGCGTCCGAAGGGAAAGGTGATCGCCTCCGCGTGGGACTCTGTCATCCGTTGCTCCTATGCAGAGATGCAGCTGGTCTCCATCCAGAAAACTACATCAAATGCAAAGTTACAATAGGTGCAGAGTATGGTGCTGTGCAGTAAGATGTCCGTATGAGTGAGGTTCTGGGACTGCGTGAGCGTAAGAAGCTGCGCACCCGGCACGCTCTCATCGCCGCGGCGATCGAGCTCTTCGTCGAGAAGGGCTACGAGCAGACGACCGTCTCGGAGATCGCCACGGCGGCCGACGTCTCGACCCGCACCTTCTTCAGCTACTTCGCGAGCAAGGAGGACGTGGTCTTCCACAACTCGCGAGACGGCATCGACCGCGCCCTGCGGGTGATCGCCGAGCGCGGTCCCGGAGACCGGGCGGTCGACCTGCTGAGTCGCGCCATCACCTCGGGGTTCGCCGCGCTCGCCGTCGACGACCAGCTCACCCGTGAGATAGCGCCCATCAACCACCTCATCATGACCGTCCCCTCGCTCAGGGCACGTGGCCTGCTGCTCCTCTTCGACAGCCAGCAGGAGCTCGCCGAGGCCCTGCACCGGGCCTGTTCCGACGAGCTGAACCTGGCCGAGGCGTCGGCGGCCGTGGGCGCGGTGATCGGCGGGGCCAAGCTCGCCGCCTTCGTCAGCATGCGGCACGGCGCCTCCCCCGAGGAGATGCTGGAAGCCGGCCGCCAGGCCACCGAGTTCACCCTCGCCGGCCTGCGCGCCACCTTCACGCCGCCCTGAACCTGCCCGCCGGGATGAATACGCGGGCGCTCGATCCTGTCGGTCCGCAGTTCACAGCCGAGCAGGAACATGAAGACGACGAGACCGAACTCCCTTCGGGGTCGTGCCCATCGGTCGGGTCAGGAGGCCGGCACCGGTCGCGATCTCCCGGCCGAGAACGTCCCCATGCCGTACAGCAGCGGGTTTCCAGGACT